>JAZNJF010000381.1:0-8557 GCA_045577885.1 Thermoguttaceae bacterium
TTCCTAAGACCGCTTGGCCTCCGACTTGGTTTCCAAGTCGAGCGGATTGTCGTTGTCGGCGCGACGTCCGGGGCGCGAACCGTCTGAAACGTTGGGATCGGCGGCGCGGTCGCCGTTGGTAAAAACGGTCGGTTCGATTAACGTTGCAAACTTTCTTGAATCAAACGCGCCGCTTTGCGACCGGAGAGGAGCATTCCGCCGAAAATCGGACCCATTCTATAACCGCCCATTACGTTGTTTGCGCTCATTCCGCAAGCGAAAAGATTCGGAAAATATTCGCGCGTGTTTTCGACCGTCGACGCTTCGCCGGACGTCGCGAACATCGGTTTTTCGCCGAGAATTCCGCCGGTCGGGGTGTCGAGTTTGATTTGCGCTTTTTTTGTCGCGAGATTGATAATTTCGCTCGGGTGTCCGGTGCCGTCGAGGACGCGTTTGGCGAGTACGACGAGCGGATCGACGTGCATCCCGAGCCGTTCGACCGGCGTCCAGTTGATAACGAGGCCGCCAATTTCGCCGTTTTTAAAGACGACGTCCTCGACGCTCATTGCGTTAAATAGTTTAGCGCCGGACTTTAGCGCGCCGAAGATTAAGCCGCTCGCCATCTCGACCGTGTCGAGAGTAAAAAAGCCGGGCGCGGTCGCGATCTCTCGCGTTCGGATTCCGAAATCGTCGAGAATTGCGAGCGCGTCGCGTTGAACGACGGCTTCGTTGAAGAGCATGCCGCCGCCCCAAGTTCCGCCGCCGGGGGCGAGTTTTCGTTCGAAAATCGCCGTTTTGACGCCCGCGTCGGCTAAATATTTCGCCGCGACGAGAGCCGAGGGGCCGCCGCCGACGATCGCGACGTCGACTTGAAGGTTGCTTGTAAGTTTTGCGCTAAAAGAAGATACGATAGCGGCGGAAACGAGGTTTTCCATCGTCGGCGTTTCCTTTCTTGAAACGGGGCGAAAGGAAATTGCCGGGCGTCCGCGTTCGAGGCGCTTCGCGACTTTGCGAATTGAGGGAGTCGCGGGAAAACGGAGGGCGCGTCGCTCGTAATTTCCTTCGCCGGCATTATCCGGAGCAGGTTCGAGGGGTGCTTCTCAGCCTCCGTTCGCGGTCGAACGAAAGCGCCCCCATTACGTTGGCGGGCGAACCGAGCGTTGGAACCGCGTCGCTAAGCGGCGGGCGTTCGTTCGGTCGCGTTATTTCGGAAGCGTTGGGAACGTAAAAAACGGACGTCGCAAAACGCTTGAAACGACGGTCATTATAATCGTTCGGCGGCGGAGCGCAAGGGGGCGGCGACATTTTTTTGAGATTTTTAAGATAAGAAACGCTTATAATAAGATTTGCTAATGAGCCGGCGTCGGCGACGGAACTTGTTATAAGCGGAACTTATAATTGGCTGGGCAAACGGCGTTCGAGACGATGAAAAACCGACGCGTTCGCGAAAGGAACGCGTCGGTTCGGACGCTTGAGATCTTGAAACGTTAAACGGTGAACTTGTTAAACGACAACGCGTTGACGTTTGGACGGAACGACGTTAATCTTTGTAAATTTCGCCGTGTTCCGGAACGTAAACGAACGCGTTTGGTTCGCGTTCGCGGATTTTCGACGCAAGCGCTTGCGACGCCGACTTTTCGCCGTGAACGACGAACGTCGTTTTCGGCGGCGTCGGGAACGCGGCGCGCCAAGCGACCAATTCGTTTTGGTCGGCGTGTCCGGAAATTCCGCGGATAACGAAAATTTCGGCTCGCACTTGGCGCGGCTTCCCGTGAATCCGCACCTCCGGCGCGCCGTCGATAATTTGTCGTCCGAGCGTTCCGACCGCTTGGTAGCCGAGAAAGACGACCGAGTTTTTCGCGTCGCCGATGTGATTCGCCAAGTGGTGCTTGATTCGTCCGGCGTTGCACATCCCGGACGACGCGAGAATCAGCGCGGGGCCCTTCATGTCGTTCAGTTGGCGCGACTCGTCCGACGTTCGAAGTAAACTTAGGTTTGACAACGTTTGCGCGCCGCGCTTCGAAAGGGCGAGCGTCTCTTCGTCGAAGCATTCGGGGTGTCGAACGAAGATTTCGGTCGCTTCGACCGCCATCGGACTGTCGAGGAAAACGGGAACGTCCGCCGGAATCCGTCCGGCTTCGCGGAGCGTCGCGATTCGGCAAAGGATTTCTTGCGCCCGTTCGACCGCGAAAACCGGCATAATCGCTTTGCCGCCGCGCGCGACCGTTTGGGAAATCGCGTCCGCCAACTGGTCGTCGACCGACTCGACCGCCTCGGAAATTCGGTCGCCGTACGTCGACTCGAGGAAGAGGTGCGAAACGGGCGCGTCGTCGACGTAACATTCGGGATCGCGGAGGATAGGACGGTTGGCGCGGCCGAGGTCGCCGGAGAAAACGAGACGGCGCGGCTCGTCGGTTGCGAGCGCCGGGCGGCTAAGTTCGATTTCGATGAAGGACGAGCCGAGAATGTGTCCGGCGTCGCGGAACGTCGCGCGGACGCCGGGCGCGACTTGCGTCGGCGTCGAGTAGGGAATCGGGCGGAAAAGGCGGAGCGTCGCGTCGACGTCGCCTTGCGTGTAAAGGGCGCGATTGGGACGGTTAGGGTTGGGCGCGCGGTTCTCCTTGGCGTGTCGCTTTTTCTTGAACGCGACGTCTTCTTCTTGAATGCGCGCCGAGTCGAAGAGGATTAAACGAGCCAGTTCGAGCGTCGCCGGGACTCCGTAAATCGCGCCTTTGAACCCGTCGGCGACGAGTTTCGGAAGCAAACCGCAGTGATCGAGGTGCGCGTGCGTCAGGAAAACGGCGTCGAGCGCGCTCGGGTTTTCCGGGAGTCGTTCCCAGTTGCGGCCGATGTGCGCCCGTTCCTGGACGAGTCCGCAGTCGACGAGGAATTGGAAATTGTCGCAAACGACGAGATGTTTCGAACCGGTAACGCTTCCGGCGGCCCCGCAAAATTGAAATTCCATCGCGAACTCCTTTCGTTGGTCGGCTTGCGTCGTTGGGAAAGTTGCGTCGAACGGTCGCGCGACCGGCGGCGCTCTCGACTTTTCGTTATTAATTATAGGGACGGCGCGGGGAAATTCAACTTTTTTCCGGAAAATTTTTTCTTTCGCCGTTTTTCGCCGTTTGCGCCGTTTTCGCCGTTTTTCGCCGTTTGCGCCGGAAGAAGACGTTGTATAAGCAAATAGAATGAAGCGCGTTTGTTGTATAAGTAAAATGAATAGAAAAGGTGAAGATAAGTAAATTGAATTTAGCGTTTGATAAAAATAAGCAAAGCTGAATTAAGGGGCGGCGCGGCGTTGGCGACAAGAAAAACGCCGCGTTAAAATCGACGTTGACTCGCGGCGTTTTTTTTGGTAACTTCGTTAATTGTTGGAAGATAACGCGGCGCGACCGGCAAAACGACGCGTCGACGACGAAACTTGCGTCGAATAAGTAGAATAGCTAAAATAGCGAGAATAAGGAAACGCGGCAACGATGAAAAATAAACAAAACGCGGCGCTTTGGGGCGTTTGTATTCTTCTTTTGGCGTTCGTCGTCGGACGCGACGGCGGCTCGTTGGCGCCGTCGAGCGTCGAAGCGCAAACCGGGGCGACCGGCGCCGACGTCGAAGCGTTGCGCGCGTCGATCGGGAATTTTTTCGAAAACGTTTCCGACCCGAATCAGGGCCCGCGGAAAGCGCTCGCGGAATTGACGAAAAATACGACGCTGAGCGATAACGAAGCGTTGCTGACCGGACTGGCCGACAACTTAAAGTTGGTCGCCGCTAACTTCGGGCCTTACGTCGCTTACGAGCCGGTCGGCGTGAAAACGATCGGCGCCGATTTGATCGAATTTCGATATTTGTATAAATGTCAGAATTATCCGGTCGTTTGGCGTTTCGTCTATTATCGACCGCGACCGAACGCCGCCGATCCGACGTCGGTTCCGTGGACGCTCATCGGCGTGCAGTTTGATTCGAATCTCGATCCGGCGCTTCGCGACGCGGCGTTTTAACGGACGCGCCGGTTAAAGAAGCGGACGGCGAGTTGTTCGCCTTGTTCGCGTCGGCGGAAAAAAAGAGAATTTTAAACGCTAAACGCTTTCGCGGCGGCGAGTTGTTCGCGTCGCGAAAGCGTTTTTTTGTCGGCGCGTCAAAAGAAAGAGCGACGCGAAATTCGGCAAGCGGCAAGCGGAAAGCGGAAATCAAGCGAAAAGGTCGTCGGCGCCGACGAGCGCGACGTTCGCCGCTTTCAAAACTTCCAACGCTCGGTCGACGTCGTTCATCGACAGAATGATCGCCGCGACGCCGCGTTTCTTCGACGTAAAGCCGTACATGTACTCGACGTTCAGCCCGTCGTTCGCGGCGATGACGCCGAGAAGTTTCGTCAACGCGCCCGCTTCGTCCGGGATTTGAACGGCGAGAGCGGAGGTCTTTTTGGCGGTGAAGCGGCCTTTCAACGCTTCGAACGCGGCGTCCGGGTCTTTCGCTAGGACGCGCAAAACGCCGAATTCGCCCGCTTCGACGAGCGACATTGTTTCGACGTTGACGCCGGCGTCGGAGAGAGCGGCGCACGCTTCCATCAAACGACCCGGTTTGTTTTCGAGAAAAACGGAAATTTGTTGCAGTTTCATTATTTCGCTCCGGGATTTGTCGTCGGTCGCGGGCTTGCCGAGCGGTTTGTCGACTCGAAAAGAACCGCGACGAAGCGGTCGAGCGACGGGAAAGCGCGGGGTAAAACTCGCGAAAATTATTAAATCGCGTTTCTATTATACCAAAAAAATAAACGACGCGAAAGGCTCCGAAGCGTTCGCGTCGTTTTTTTTGCGTTTTTTCGTCGACGGGCGCGCCGCCGTTTCCGTTTTTGACGGTTTCGCGGTCGCGACGCCGGACGTTTTTAACGTTCTTTGATTATTCGAAAATGGTTTCGTAAATCTTGACTCGACGGGAAACGCCGTTAGAAAGTGAGGCGAGCGGTAAATTCGGTTCGGAACGCCTCGCCCGGTTTCATCGCGGTAAAGACCGGAGTTTCGCCGGTTACGTCGGCTTTCTGGTATTGCGTTTGCCAATAGCCGAACTCGACGCCGGTCATGAAGTTCGGCGTCCAGTTGTACAGGAAGTTGACGAAATACAACTCGTTGCGCGTTCGCGACGTTGTGAAGCCGTTCGCGGCGACGCTCGTGCCGACAAGGTCGTCCTCGTCCATTTTTTCGACGCCGTAACCGACGTTCGTCGCGAATTTTTGCGTCCAGTCGGTATGCAGCGCCAACCAGCCGCCGGAAGCGCCGAGCGCGTCGCGACGGTAAAGGTCGACGCCTTGATTAATGCCGCCGCAGAAAGAACTTAGGTTTGCGCCGACGGTGTATTCGCCTTGAAGTCGGAACTTTTTCGACAACGGAACGTCCGCGTCGAGGTTCGCCGACCAAGTGTCGACCGCGACCCGTTCGGACGTATTCGCAAAGGTTCCGGCGATCGGCGAAAACTTGTAATATTGTTCGCCGATATGCCCGGAGACGCCGATCGTGATCGGGAGACCGTCGCGAGCGTCTTTGAAGAGCGAAACGGCGTAACGCCCTTCGATCACCGGCCAACCGGACGTCGCGGCGGAAACGCCCGGCGTCGACGTATAGTCGCCGAGAATGTTGTCGCAAACGGCGATTTGCGCGAGCGTTTGGAAGTTCGGGCTAAGCGTATATCCTTGTTCGAAACGGATTTGCGCGCGGCGATATTGGAGGCTTCCGGCGAAACCGCCCGGGAGATAGTTCAACATTTGCGGGCAGAGCGGCGAAATAATTTCCCATTCTTGCCCGGCGAGGAAGCGGCGCTGGTTCTCCGCGTCGACCAACTCGGCGTAAGCGCGGCGGAGCTGAACGCCCCCTTTGTTTTTCGAACCGTTAATCGCTCCTTGGAAGTCGAATTCGAGACAGCCGCGCAAGTCGGCGTTCAACTCTTCGACGCGGGGCCCTTCCATCTTGAAACCGATGCGGGACGTGCGAGCGTCGACGGTAAAGTCGGACGAATCGTCGACTTCCGGCGTCTGCGCGTAAAGCATATATTCGCCCGGGACGGCGCGCTGCGTGTCGGCCGACATGGAGAGGTTCAGGAACCCGTACGGCGTGACGCGGAAGTCGCCTTTTTTCCAGGTCGTCAACGACATTTCTTCCCGAAGCGCGTCGAGTTCTTCGCGGGTAACGAACGTTCCGTTCGAGTCGAGGCGACCGTCCATATCGAGCGCCGGCAGGTTGGCGTTGACCGGCGTTAGTTTCGGCGCTTCGACGCGTTCGACGTGTTCGACCGGTTCGACTTCCGGCGGTTCCGGCGGTTCTTCGTCGGCGAAACGGCCCCCGAAAAGACGGTTCGTTCGAGCGCGACGGAGAGAACGCAACCGATGAAACGGCCCTGTTTCGGCGTCGTCCGTTATTTCTTCGTCGAGCGTTTCGGCGTAAGCGTCGTCCGTTTCCGCTTCGGCGTATTCTTCGTCGCTTGCGTAATCGGCGCTTTCGGCGTCCTCGGAGTTTTCGGCGTTCTCGTCGAGCGCGTAAAGCGGCGCGGCGTCGCTTTCTTCGACGTCGGTCGTTTCGACGGCTCGCCAACCGTCGCTTTCAAACGCGAACGTTTTCGGCGACGCTTCGCTCGGGAGAGAGATAAAAATAGCGACAAAAAACGACAAAACGCCCGCTCCGCGACCCGAGACGGGGCGAAGCGCGTTCCAAAGGGCGCGGCGTCGGCGAGACGCGGCGTCGGCGGCGGAGAAAACGACGGTTTTCATTGCGGCGACTTTGTTAGCGGTTAAAAATTCAAACGACGCGTCAGGATTTCAAACGTCGTAACGACGTAATAAGGCGCGTCGGACGAAACCGACTTCCGCGAAACGACGTTTTTGTCATTAATATATTAATGGCGCGGCGTCGGCGGAAAACGGCGAACGCGGACGCCGTTAGAACCGGAAAAGTTTAACGGCGTTCGTTATCGTTAGTATCGTCGTTTTTACCGTCGCGACGCGAATATTTTTCCAGCGCGAAGGAAAAATTTTGCAAAAAAGAGAAAAACGCCGAAAAAAAACGCTTGAAATCGTCCGCGACTTGAGCTTATAATGAACGGATAGCGTCGGACGCTCCGCGCGATTTTTTCGCAACGTCGCGTCGGAAGGGTTCGCCGCTTATTTTTCGACGCGTTTGACGGCGGCGTTTTCGCTTGTTGGCTTGCGAGCGGAGCGAGAGCGGTTCGCGAAGCGTTCGCGACGGCGTTCGACGGAACACCCGGGTTTCCCAAGAACCCCGGTTTGGGCGACGATTCGCGGCTCTTGCGACCAAAAGCGCGAGCGGCGGGCGAAACGGTCGGCGGTCGACGCGAAATTTCCGGAAATATTTTCGAAAAACCTTCAGGAGGTTCCTATGGGTATGTACGGGCGTTTGCAAGTCGCCTATTTGATGCAGTTTGCGATTTGGGGTTCTTGGAACATCGCTCTCGGCGCGCTCGCCGCGGCGAAAGGGTTCAACCCCGGCGCTCTTTATTCGTTCTTCGCGCTCGGCGCTCTTTTCGCTCCGGTGATCGGCCCGATCGCCGACAGCAAGTTCGCGGCGCAAAAGGTTTTGGCGTTTATGCACTTCCTCGGCGGCGTCGCGCTCCTCGCTTGCGGCGTCGTTTCGAACGCCGAAACGGTCAATATGACCGCCTTCATCGCGTTGATGTTCGTCGCCGGGTTCGCTTACATGCCGTCGATTCCGTTGATCAACGCCGTCGTTTTCAAACACATTCCGAATAAAGACAAAGCCTCGTTCGTCTTCATTTTCGGGACGCTCGGCTGGATCCTCATCAACCTCGTCGTGAAACCGACGACGTGCTTCTACCTCGGCGGTTTGGTCTCGCTCGTCTTCGCCGTTTACGCGTTGACCCTTCCGAACACCCCGCCGGCCGGCACGAAGAACAACGACCCGTTCGGTCTGAAAGCGCTCGCGCTCTTCAAACGCAAGGACTTCGCCGCGTTCATGATCTGCGCGTTCATGGTCTCGATCTTCGGTTCGAACTTCTATTTCCCGATGTTCGGTTCCTACGTCAACGACGTTCTGAACGTTTCGACGGACCGCGCCGCGACCTTCGGAACGCTGAACCAAGTTTCGGAACTCCTCTTCATGGCCGCGTTGGCGTTCGCCGTCGGTCGCATCGGTTTGAAAGGCGTTTTGCTCTGCGGTTTGGCCGCTTGGACGCTCCGTTACGCGCTCTTCTCGACCGGCGTCATGCCGTTGGCCGTCGTCGCGATCTTGCTCCACGGTCTCGCTTACGCGTTCCTTTACACCGCGTCGTACATGTTCGGCGACCGCGTCGCTCCGGCCGAAATGAAGGCCTCCGTCCAATCGCTGATCGCGTTCCTGCTCCTCGGCGTCGGGCAATTCATCAGCGGTTTCGCGCTTGACACGCTGAAAGACAAGTACACTCCGGAAGTCGCCGCCCAACCGGCCGCCGTCCAACAAGAAGAAGCCGCCCCGGCTGAAGAAGCCGCTCCGACCGAAGCCGTCTCCTTCGCTCTGACGAGCGTCGCGTTCGCGCAAGACGCTTCGATCGACGAAGCCGCCGCTCCGGCTGAAGAAGCTCCGGTCGC
>JAZNJF010000382.1:0-2901 GCA_045577885.1 Thermoguttaceae bacterium
GGATTAAGGGGAATGGGAAAAACGGGGGGAAAGGGGGACGAAAAAAGGAGGATCGAAGGGACGAGAAACGAACGGACGCGGCGCCGACGCGAAAACGAGTTAGCGCGGCGACTTTTTCCGCTCGATCGTTTCGACGAGCAAGCGTTCCCAAACGTCCCAAACGCGAGACGCTTCGTACTTTTCGACCGCTTTTTTGGCGTTGGCGCCGAAGCGTCGCCGGAGTTCTTTCGAGTCGATTAACGCGTCGAGTTTTTGCGCGAAGTCGTCGAGGTCTTGAGCGAGGAAGCCGTTTTCGCCGTCGACGATCAGCTCGTTGACCGACGGCGCGTCGGCGAATCCGACGCTTGGCAAACCGAGCGACTGCGCTTCGGTCAACGCGAGACTAAAGCCTTCGTAAGCCGACGGAAACGCGAAAATATCGCTTGTTAAAAGTTCCTCTTTGATTCGCTTGGTCGGCGGGCAAATAAAGACGCGTTTTTCAAGTCCGGTTTGCGCGATCAGCCGTTCGAGTTTTTGACGGTATCGGTCGGAAAGAGAGGAGTCGCCGAAAAAGCAAACGGTCCAGTCGGGGCGGCGTTCGGCGATTTTCGCGAACGCTTCGACGAGGAGACGTTGCCTTTTGTTGCGCGACAAGCGTCCGACGTAAATAATTCGCGGGGAACCGGCGCGTTCGCGTTCGTCGACGTCGACGCTTTCGGCGAACTGCGGGACGACGTTCGGAATCGAAACGACTCGCGTCGAGGTTTGTTCGCGAACGTAAGGCGCGAAACTGTCGAGCAAAACTTGAACGACGTCGCAACGGTCGAGCGTTGCGCGCAACGAACGACGAGAAAACGCGCCGCGAAACACCGCGGAGGGCCGGCTGTGCGTCATTTGAATCGTCGCGAAATCGACCGACGGGCGGCGGTAAAATAATTTTTCGGCGTCTTGGAGCGAGAACAAAAGAACGACGTCCGGACGAAACGCGTTCAACACGCCGTCGATTTTCGAGCGAAGCCGGCGCTTGCGAGCGACTTCGTAAGGATTCAAAAACGACGCGCGGAACGGACGCGTTATTTCGCGGCAAATCTTGGCGGCAAAACGGGTAAAAAACGAAGGGCGCGACTTGCCGTCGTTTAAGTTGAAGCGTCGGACGCGTTCGTCGAGCGGGTAAATCGGCGGAGCGTCGCCGTAATCGTCGTGCATCGCGCCGACTTCCCAACCGCGACGCGCGAACTCGTTGGCGAATTCGCAGTAAACCTTTTCGCTTCCGCCGAAGGTGCGGGTGAGGCGACCGTTTCCTAAAAAGAGAAGAATCTTCATTAAAACGTTCCTTGGCGGTAAAAGCGGCGACGCTCGAACGACCGAACGGGACGTCGAACGGAATTTCAAACGGGGTTGGGCGGAGTTGCAAACGGGGGTTCGAACGGCGTTTGGCGGCGGGACGACGGCGGGAAACGAACGTTCGGTTAAGGGGACGGCTCCGCGCGCCTTTCCTTAACGATTCCGTTCGGCGTTCGAATTTGTTTCGTTTTTCGGATTTCGGCGCGAATTCGGCGGTTTTTTTCGATCGACTCCCGCGTCGCGTAAGGGCGCTTGTGATCGAGGTGCAGATTGACGAGCGAATAACGGAGTTGCCGACCGCGAACGCCGAGGTTCGCGAGCCGTTCGCCGAATTCGCGGTCGAGCCCGCCGTATCGCATTTCTTCGTTAAAACCGTTAACTTGGTAAACGTTGTCTTTCCAACAGGAGCTGCAGCAGCCGTTCCAAGTGGCGCGCGTCGGCGTCGTCCAGTTGAAAAGGGCGGCGAGAAAGGGGGAGTCGACGATTTTCGGCGCGGAAAGCGGTCGCGTTTTGAGGCCGCGTTCGCGGAGCCAACGGAGCGAAAAGCAACGGCCCGACTCGACGTCGTCGCGGGTCAACGCTCGACTTAACTCCAACGGCAATTTAACGTAACCGCCGGAAACGAACCAACCGCGTCGAGCGGCGCGATAGTGCGTTTCGACGAGATCGGGGCGCGCGACGCAGTCTTGGTCGGTAAAAATCAAATATTCCGACGTCGACGCTTCGACGGCGAGATTAAGAACGCGGCATTTTTGAAAACCGTCGTCGGGAATCCAAATTCGTTTGATATTGGCGCCCGATTCGGCGCGAACGCGGTCGATTAACGCGCCGGTTTCTTCGCCGGAGCCGTCGTCGGCGATCAAAATTTCCAACGGAAAACGGTCGAAATTTTGATTAAGATAACCCCAAAGCGTTTTTTCAAGCCAAGCGGGATTGTTGTATGTTGAGACGACGACGCCGATCGAGCGCGGACGTTCGGCGCGAGCCGCGCGTCGGCGGGACGGCGGGAAGTTTTGCAACATCGCGTCTCTTAAAGACGTTAAAATCGGCAAGCGCATCGCGGCTCCTTGGGGTTGAGTTGGCGCGGCGTTTCGAATTTGCGCAACGCGCCGATTATGCTAATCGTTGCGATTATACGGGCGTTCGAGAACGACGTCAACCTCAAAAAACGATTTTTCGGCGCCGCGAAGGAAAACGCGAGTCGGGCGAACGACGAGGCGGCCCGGGACGCGCCCGCCGCGCCCGTTCGAGAGGGTCGAGCGGTAAACGAAGCGTTCGGCGCTCGAATCGGGGGAGAGCGCGACGCCGTATTCGCGTTGCATAAATCGGAGCAAGCGCCGATAATCGCCGGTTTGACCCGAAAATTCGACGCGGCGCTCGGAGGTCGCGTCGAAATAGCAAGCGAAAACGCCGGTCAAATCGTCGGTCGCGTCGCCGGTCGAAATCGCGACGCGATAACCGACGAGTCCGTCGTCCGTCGCGACCGCGTCGACTCGCGGCCAAGTCGCGACGAGCCAAGCCGGGGAATGCCCGAAACGGAAGAGCTCTTCGAAGCGTCGCGGCGTCGAGGCGTCGCGG
>JAZNJF010000383.1:0-4754 GCA_045577885.1 Thermoguttaceae bacterium
AAAGGAGGCGTTTTTACGTCGTTTTCCTCGACGCCTTGCGGAGGGTTGCGCCGTTTTCTTTTTTCGCTTATTTTACGTTGTTTCGCTATTTTACGCAACCGCCGCAATCGACGCGTTTTCTCCTGTCCACTTAACCGGAACGACGCGTTCTAAAAAAAAGGCAAAATCTCGCAAAACGATTATTTCGGCTCAACTTTTTTTTCGCGTCGACCGCAAGCCGTCGCAACTTTACCTATTTTAACGTTAAAACAGGCGCTTTGGGCAAAAACCGCGTTAAAATTTGCGTTTTTTCGACGCTTCTTGAGGAAATCTCGCAAAAAAAGCGGAAAAAAGTCGGGAATTTTTTCAAGGTTCCGGTCGCGCGGACGATAACGATATTAACGAAAGAGCAAAAATTAAAAAATTTGCGGTTTACACTTGTCAAAAATTTTATTATTGTATGCCCAATCGTTGAAAAATCTTGCCCCGCCGCGAGCGGAGCAAGGCCCCCGCGCTCCCTATTTCGGAGCGCGCCAACCGGGCTCGCGCCCCTTTTCTTATCGGAAAACTAGTCGTTTATACGGACAGGGACAATCCAAT
Organism: Thermoguttaceae bacterium; assembly: GCA_045577885.1. GTDB lineage: Bacteria > Planctomycetota > Planctomycetia > Pirellulales > Thermoguttaceae > RUG369. Next base: position 580 of record JAZNJF010000383.1, read on the forward strand.
GAATCGACGTTTTAACCTCAAACGCTTCCTCGCTTGCGCGCTGGTCGGCGCCGCGCTGACAGGATGTCAGCCGCAGCAGCCGCGTTTCATCGCTCCTCGCGGGGACGCCCAAAGCCAATACATCGACGAGCAGACGCGAATCGAGTACCCGAACGAATGCGTTCCGTCGCTCGACGACGTAACGAACGCGCTCGAGCCGCTGACGCTCGACAATCCCGATCCGAAAGAAGAGTGGCTCCTCACGCTCGACGAAGTGCGCCAAATGGCGTTGGAAAACAGCAAGGTGTTGCGCCAACTTAGCGGCGTCAACTTCTCGGCGTCCGGCGTCAACGGCACGCCGACCCTTCTCCTCTCGTCGCCGAACGCCGCGATGACCGTTTGGGACCCGGCGATCGTCGAATCGAACCCGACCGCCGGCGTTCAAGCGGCGCTTTCGGCGTTCGACGCGATTTGGACGACGAACGTCTCTTGGCAAAAAGCGGACGTCGCCCGCAACTACGTCAACTCTTATCAAGCCAGCGTCGGGACGCGCACCGACGCCGGAACGTTCCAAACGACCCTCTCGAAAACGGTCGCGACCGGCGGCAACGTTTACGCGAGCGCCGGAACCGGGTACGACTGGAGCGACGCGACGAGCCGTCTTTGGGGTTCGAACTGGACGTCTTACGTCGAAGCCGGGTTCACGCAACCGCTCTTCCGCGGCGCCGGCGTCGAGTTCAACCGCATCGCCGGTCCGAACGCGACGATGGGGAACTCCAACGGCGTCGTTTTAGCGCGCATCAATATGGACATGGCGCTCGTCGATTTCGAAATGGGCGTCCGCACCCTTCTCCAAGACGTCGAAGAGACTTACTGGAACCTGTATTACGCTTACCGCAACCTGCACGCGGCGGGCGCCGGGTACGAAGCCGCGCTCCAATCTTGGCGAACGGTCAACGCGCAAGCGGAGGTCGGGCACCCGGAAGGGACGGCGAAAAACAAAGCGCAAGCGGAAGAAAACTACCAAACGTTCAAAATTTCGGTTCAAGAAGCGCAAAGCAACCTGTACAAAAACGAACAATTGCTCCGCTTCATGATCGGCGTTTCGCCGTCCGACGGTCGCCTGATCAAGCCGGTCGACGAGCCGACGGTCGCTCGCGTTCGTTACGACTGGGAAGAGGTCAAAGCGGAAGGTTTGGCGCGCGCTCCGGAGCTCCGCAAGCAAAAGTGGATGGTCAAAAAACGCGAGCTCGAACTGATCGCGCAACGCAACTACCTGAAACCGCAAGTCGACTTGGAAGGGTTGTACCGCTTCCACGGCCTCGGACACGACCTGCTCGACTCGTCGAACGTCGACAGCAACGCGTTCGGCAGCCTGACTTCCGGCGACTATCAAAACTGGGGACTCGGGATTAAATCGTCGATCGCGATCGGTTTCCGTCGCGAAATGGCCGCCGTCCGCAACGCCGAACTCGCCTTGGCTCGCGAACGCGCCGTCCTGCAAGAGCAAGAGCTGGAACTCGTTCACAACCTGAGCGACCTTTACCGCGACCTCGACCGCACGCACAAGCTGATCGAAACGTACCTCGACAAACTGCGAGCGTCGCGCAAGCAAGTCGCCGCCGTCAACGCGTCCTTCCTGATGGGCAAGACGTCCTTGTACGAAGTCCTGCAAGCGCAACAAGAATTGGCGACGACCGAAACGCAATATTATCGCACGGTTATCGATTACAACCTCGCGATCGTCAACCTGAACTTCCGCAAGGGTTCGCTCCTCGAATACAACGGCGTTACCCTTTCCGAAGGCCCTTGGGCGAACAAAGCTTACTTCGACGCTTGGCGTCGAGCCCGCCAACGCGACGCGGCCCGTTACGTCAACTATCGTTTCACCGCTCCGCAAGTCGTCAGTCGCGGCCCGTACCCGCAAATCCAAGGGACGGATCCGACGGTCGCCTCCCCGGCGCAACCGGTCTCGCAAGCGCAACCGGCGCCTTACGTCGACGGCGCGAACGCCGCTCCGACCGCGGTCGAAACGCAAAACTCGGTTCTCCCGCAGTACCAATATTCGGCTCCGCCCGCTTACGACCCGCGTTTGAACCAGCTCCCGCCGATTTTCCAATCGACGAACTGACGCGAAAGCCAAGCGCGAAGCGTCGGAACCGCGACGAACCGCCGCCTTCCGACGCAACCCGCCGACGAAGCGAGCCCAATCGCTCCTTCCGACGCGCCCCCGCCCCGGCGTTAACCGCCGCTCGAAACCGACGTTAAAACAACGTTAATCCGAAATTGTCCCAAAAAGAAAAGAGGAAGCCGACGAGGTTTCCTCTTTTTTTGCGTCTCTTGCGTCCGAACGACCGACCGCCCTTCCGACGCGCCCCCGCCCCGGCGTTAACCGCCGCTTGAAACCGACGTTAAAACAACGTTAATCCGAAATTGTCCCAAAAAGAAAAGAGGAAGCCGACGAGGTTTCCTCTTTTTTTGCGTCTCTTGCGCTCGAACGGCAAAAGCGCCCGACGCGCCGCGTCTTCGCCGTCAAAATCCGCGCGACCGTCCTCGACGTTGGCCGTTCCCGGCGTTCCGCGACCGCAAACCGACGCCGACCGTCGCCGCGTTCCCCCTTATTTTAACGCGCCGCCGCCTAACGCCAACCGCTCGCGCCGATTACCGACGCCGATATTCAAAAAAAAACGGAAAACGCCGTCAAAACCGACGTTTCCCGCTTTTCCGCCGCGACCGTTCAAGTCGACCGCGTTTTTCTAATTCCGTTATCTTTCCCTTTCCGCCGTTCCGCCGCCGCGACTTGCGCCGCTTGCCGCGTCGCGACGTTTCGCTCCCAACCGCCGATAAAGGCTCAATCCCCCGCCGCCGCGGTCGCCCAAGCGTTGAGCGTCGCCGCGTCGGTCGACGTTACGACGAAACGAACGGCGCCGTCCAACGTCGCCGCGTTAAAACCCGGCTCGCGTTTGGCTCCCATCCCCGTATGTTCGCTCCCGACTTCCGCCGCGAGCGTTTCGAGCGTCAATTCCGCCGTCGGATCCATCCAGCAGACCGGCGTTTTCCTCTCGACGACCGCCAACGTGTTCGACGTTCCGTCGGCAATTTCTTCCCATTTTCTCCCTTTTCCCGCGCTCGGGAACGCCGTTTCGTCCCCAACGACGACCGAATACGTCGTTTCCTTCAACGTCGGCGGCGTTCCGGCGTCGGTTTGTCCCGCGACGCGGAAACTCGGGCAGGCGAAAACGACGGGCGTTTGGTTGTGAAACTGCGAATTCCACTCGCTATCCCAAGGTTCGTCGAGTCGGATTTGCTCGTAAAGCGCCGCCGCTTCTTCCCCGAGATACGGCAAGAGCGCGACGCGCCAAGAATGGAGCGGTTTCCCCTCTTCGTCGACCGTGTAAGCCGCCGGAAGCGCGTCGTCGTTGGCGTCGGCGTAATTCCTCGTCGCCAGCATAATCGTTCTCAAGTTATTCGCGCAATGCATTCGCCGCTCCGCCGAACGCGCCCCTTGAACCGCCGCTTGCGCCTTCTCGCGAGCCGCTTGAACCGCCGGCAAAAGGAGCCCGATCGCGACCCAAACGAAGAGAACGAAGCAAACGCCCAAGACGATCGCCGCGATCGCGCAACCGCTCAACCCCTTCTTTTGCGGCGGATAAGACGAACCGCCCGCGCCCGTCGTCGGAGGAACGGCGAGTCCGAGCGCGTTCGCAAGAGCCGGAACGTCCGCCGCCGACTTCCAGTGTTCGCCGTCGTTCGAAACTTGCGTCGACGGCCCGATTTCGCCCCGTCGCGCCGCGTCGATTAAGTCGGCCAACGTCGACGCTTCGCTCGTCTCCCCTTGCGCGTTTTGCCAAAACCAGTTCTTCATCTTATTCTCTCTAATCGTTAAACTCCCCAATTAGCGTCGACGACGCGAACGTTCCCTTTCGCTCTTCTCGCTCGTCGTTAAAATCGTCAAAGTCAAACGTCTCAACCGCGATATTCCGTCGCCCGCGTTTTCTTTTTATCGCGCCGACGTTTGCAAGTCAAGTCGCGACGCCGATTTCCGCCGGAGTTTTCCAAAAAAAAGCGGGAAACGCCGTCAAAACCGACGTTTCCCGCTTTTCCAGCGCGATCGTTCAAGCCGACCGCGTTCTACCAACTCCCCCATTTCCCCCGTTTTCTCCGCTTCGCCGACTCCTCCCGCTTTCTCCGCTCCC
>JAZNJF010000384.1:0-10040 GCA_045577885.1 Thermoguttaceae bacterium
ATCGTAGCCATGTCGTTCTGTGAGCCAAGGAGTTGGCACAATAATTTGCTTCCTAAGACCGCTTGGCCTCCGACTTTATGAAGCCGGTTAAGGAAACTTAACCGGCTTTTTTTGTTCTTGACGCATTCCAACAGTTGGAACCGCCGACTTTTGACCTTGCGGTTTTCAGCCGCGAAGCAAACGCCAACTATTCTACTTTTGCGCGCCGCGTGAACGGAGCGAGTCGGAATCGAATCGATCCAACGGAAGAGAACGCCGTCTTTGAGGTTTTTCACTTTTCAACAGGGGAAACGTCCGATTTGGAGAACTTTTACCTTTTCCGACGGGAGACGGGCGTTCGGCTTTTTATACTTGCGCCGTTAATTTTTAAGCTGAAAGATTACGTCTCGCTCGTTGTCGCGAATGTTTGCTTGGTAAGCGGCGAATGCTCGTTCGTTTTGAGAAGAAGGAGAGGAAGATTAGCGAAATTTTCATAAAATTTCGCCAGATTGGACGCTAGATGGGTAAACTAAATTTGAAAAATGAGAAAATAGAATTATAATTTAGTTATTCATCGACTTCTCGTTGTTAAATTTTTAGTTAACAAAATTTTTAAAAGAGAAAATATGACTTCTTTCGACGACGCCCCAACAGAAGAAAATATTGTCTTTCGCTCTTACGGCGAATTTGTCGACGCCTCCGTCGAAGCGTTGGACGCGGAAATTAGCGCGTCAGGGAACGAAAAAAATAAAAAGTATATTCACTTAAACAACGGACGAAAAATTATCGATGGACTAAGCGACGCGAGTTTTACCTATATTTTCGAAAACGACGACGAAACGCCTTTGTTACCCGACGCGCCGATTTTACTTAGTAAAGACGAGCAAAAATGTCGAGGGTACGTTGCGTTTTGCGAAGAGAACGCGATCGGATTGCGCGTCGACGCCGATTGGGGCGACGTCGTTGAAACTGCGGAAGTTAGCGTTGATTTGACCGTTTTGCTGGAAGGATTGCGCGACCGTTTGCGCACGACGACAAACGCGCCGTCGGCGATCCTTAAAACGTTGATATTAGACGGGCGTAAAGCGATACGCAGCGGCGAGTTGGCCAAGGGACAAGAAGCGGCTTGCGAAATGGCGCGCGTCCAACTGATTACGTTTATTTGGGGACCGCCGGGAACCGGAAAAACGACGACGTTGGCAAAAATCGCGACCGATTTCGTCTTGGAGGGAAAACGGGTTCTCGTTGCGTCGCATAGCAACGCCGCCGTCGACGAAGCCGCGTTGAGGACGATTGAAAATTTGCGTAAAACCGCCACGGGGAAAGAGCGGTTGGCAACGCGATACGGTTATCCGAGAAAACGGGAAATACTCGAAGCCGACGACGTCGCTAGTTTCAAACTTGCGCTCAACGAATCGCCCAAATTAAAGCGAGAAAGAGAAAACTTGCTCGACGAGCGTAAAGAACTGCAAGACGAACGCAAAACGCTTTTCGCCCGAGCGGGAACGTCCGAGAACGCGCGCAAAAGGATCGACGCGATCGACGTTCGACGAAAGGAAATCGGCGAACGATTAAAAAAAATTCGCGAAGAACTCTCGTATAAAGAAAAAATGATCGCAAGGAAAGCGGCCTTTCTGGCGACAACCGCTTCAAAACTGGCCGTCGACGATATTTTTAACGACGAACTCCGTTTCGACGTCGTTATTTTCGACGAAGCGAGTATGGCGTTTGCGCCGCAAGTCGCGTTGGCGGCGAGTTTGGCGACGAAGCGCTTTATTTGTTTAGGGATTTTCAACAGTTGCCGCCGATTTCCATTTCGCAAGGCGCTCTTTTGAAAACCGACGTCTTTCGGTTATGCGGCGTCGTCGACGCGATCGAGAGCGCGCGACGACACGATTGGCTCGCGCTTTTGAACGTCCAGTATCGAATGCACCCGGATATTGCGGAAACCCTTAACGAAACGATGTACGCCGGAGCGTTGGAAACGAGCGTCGAAATCGTCGGCGCGCGACGAACGATGGCTAAGATCGCGCCTTTTGAGCGTCGGGCGCTTGGCGTCGTCGATTTAACCGGAACGTCGGCGTATTGCTTGAAAACGAACGAGAATTCCCGTTTTAATCCGTTGAGCGCGCTGATCGCTTGCGCGACGGCGGCGACGTTGGAAAAGGAAAGCGGCGGAACGCGAAGCGTCGGAATCGTCGCGCCTTATCGAGCGCAAGCGAGATTGATTCGCGCGATATTGAAAGATTGGGAGACGGCGGAAAAGAAACGAAAAGAAGGAACGCGACGAGACAAGGAAACGAGGGAGGAAAGAAACGAAGGCGCGGAAATTCGTTGCGCGACGGCGCATCAGTTCCAAGGCGGCGAATGCGATTACATTGTTTACGATGCGACCGAGTGTTACGCTCAAACAAGTTGCGGGCGCTTGTTGACCGAGAAAAAAGGGAACTTCGCCAACCGTTTGTTCAACGTCGCGGCGTCGCGAGCGCGCGGAAAATTGGTCGCCGTCGGACACGTTGGCTTTTTGAAGCGGAAAATAGCGAACAATTTGGTTTTCAAACGCTTTTTAACGAAAATTTGCGAAAAAAAGGAGTTTGGCGAGCAAAACGAGCGAGCTTTTCAAACGTTGAAGACCGACGCGACGGGCGACGCTTTCGGCTTTTGGAGCGGCGCGTCCCAAGGTAAAGAAGCGGAAGAGCTTTATTTTAACGACTTGAGGAACGCAAAGGAAAGCGTTTGGATCGATTGGAGAACGCCGACGAGCGCTTGGGCGAACGAAACGACTCTCTTGGAGATTTTGCAAACCTTGAATCGACGCGGGGTTAAGATTTATCTTTACTCGAACGAACCGGAGAAAACGCCGGAAGCGTTTCGCGGGAAAGTCGCGGAGCGTCGTAACGCGCTCAACTCGCTGACCGTTGTCGACGGTAAAGTGGTTTGGGTGGGCGCGCCTTTTGCGGACAATTGGTTTAGGTCGAAAGACGGCAAACAGTTGGAAGCGTTGACGCGACAGATTGTCGCGCGAATTCTCGGAGAAAAGACCGCCGGCGCGCTGAAAGCGCTGTTGAACGTCGATTTTAAAAAGAAGGAGCGCGAGAAACGACGGCGCGAAACGGATCTGAAAACTGAGGGACAAAGGGCGTTCGCCGATTATGTCGCGGAAAACGTCGTTTGCCCTAAATGCGAAAAAACAATGCGGTTAAGGAAATCGCGCCGCGGCTTTTTTTCGGTTGTTCAGGATATTCGGGGCCTTCGAAGTGCGACGGAATGAAAAACGTCGATTTCGCGACGGTCGCCGCGTATTTGGGGACGACGGAGCGTTTTGCTTGCGGGGATTGGGTTTCCGATTTCGATCTTCTCGACGGTAAATACGGCCTTTATTTGCAACGACGGCGCGACGGGAAAAAACTTTCGCTTGACAATATTTAGCGTTGGCGTTTGCTCCTTTTGCAGAAAGCGACGGCGGATAAAAACGACGGCGAGTCGAGGGCCGTCGGCGCGCCGCGTTGGAATGACGCGCGGGGGGCTTGATTTTTCTTGGCGGGGGCGTATAATCGTCGTTGGAAATCGTCGATTTCTCTCGACGCGGTTCTCGGTTCGGCGGGCGCTTGCGGGCGGTCGGCTCGTTGGAGTCGACGTTTGGCGCGGGCGGTTGCGCGGACGAGGCGAACGCGTTGGGCGTCGGGCGTTGTAAAGCGCTTAACGATAACGGTTTAGCAACAAAGTAAAGGGCTCGAAAATGGAGCGAGAATTTTTCATTCCCCAAGGGTATCGGTTCGCCGGAACGCATTGCGGCGTCAAGCCGAACACGACGAAACTCGACTTCGCGCTCGTCGTTTCCGATTTGCCGGCGACGGCGGCGGGCGTCTATACGCAAAACTTAAATTGCGGCGCGCCGGTTACTTACGACCGTTCGCTGACTCCGGGAAAGGGGATCCGCGTCGTCGCGACCAACTCCGGCGTCGCCAACGCTTGCACCGGGGCGCTCGGGCTCGAAAACGCGCGTAAAATGGCCGAACTCGCCGCTCAAGCCGTCGGCGCGACCGGCGATCAAGCGCTCGTCATGTCGACCGGCGTCATCGGCGTCCAACTCCCGATGGAACGGATCGCCGAAGGCGCCGCGTCCGCCGGAGCGTCGCTCGGGTCGACTCTCGACGATTTCAAAAAGGCCGCGACCGCCATCATGACGACCGATACGAAGATGAAAATCGTTTCGCGTCAAGCGGTTACGAAGGACGGTAAAACCTATCGTCTCGCCGGGATGTGCAAGGGCGCCGCGATGATCGGCCCGAATATGGCGACGATGCTCGCGACCCTAATGACCGACGCCGCGCTCGAACCGGCCGACGCGCAAGCGATGTTGAAGGAAGTCGTCGACGACACGTTCAACTGCGTCAGCGTCGAGGGACACACCAGCACCAGCGACAGCGTCGTCTTCTTGGCGAACGGCGCCGCGATTCCGGAACCGTTGTCCGGGGACGACTTAACGGCGTTCAAAGCGCTCCTCCTCGACCTTTGCCAAGAACTCGCCCCGATGATTCCGGGGGACGGCGAAGGCGCGTCGCACCTCATTACGATCGACGTGTTCGGCGCGCCCGATCGCGAGTCGGCGAAGAAATTGGCGCAAACGGTCGCCAACGACGCGCTCGTCAAGACGGCGATTTGCGGCGCCGACCCGAACTGGGGCCGGATTATCTCCGCGACCGGTCGCTGCGGCGTCCCTTACGACCCGACGAAGGTTTCGCTTAAAGTCAACGGTTTCTTGCTTTACGAAAACGGAACGCCGCTCGACTTCGACAAGGAAACCGTCTCCGCGTCGATTCGCGACAACTACGACACGTCGTTCGAAATCTTCTTCCAAGAAGGCGACGCGTCGATTCGCTTCTGGACGTCCGACCTGACCTGCGAATACGTTCACCTGAACGCGGATTACACGACCTGACGTAAGTTGTTTCGCTAGAACGAGTTAAAGAAGCGGGGTCGGCGGCGCGTCGGCTCCGCTTTTTTGTCGCGAAGACGAAAATAAAGGCGAAAGAAGAGAAAGACGAAGCGGAGCGGAAGGGAAGCGAAGATGAGCGAAACGGTTTTCGAAAGCGCGCAGGCGCTCGCGGTTATCGAACACGCTCGCCGGAAACGGGGCGACGAAGCGGAGTATCTTTGGGCTAAAGCGCCGAAAAACGCGATCTTACGTCGTCAAGACTCCGGCAAGTGGTACGCGGCGATTTTGACCGTCGAGCGCCGCAAGTTGGGAGGCGTTCCGAAAAAAACGCGGCTCGAGGACGGGCCCGACGCGCTCGACGGGACGGAAGCGGTCGAAATTTTGAACTTGAAGGAAGACCCGGAGGAAATTCGCTACCTTGTCGACGGGCGGCTCTTTTTTCCGGCGTATCATATGAACAAGCGGCGCTGGTATACGCTTGTTTTGGACGGTTCGCTCTCGAACGAGGAAATTTTCGAACGGCTCGACGCGAGCTGGGCGGAAGTCGGTCGCGGGAATAAAAAACGGCGCGAGCCGTAAAGCGTTGAAACGCGGAGGTTAAGGACGAGCGTTAAAAACGGCGCGGGACGTAACGCGTCGGAACGCGGCGGTCGCGAGCGGGCGTTAAAAAACGAAGTCGGCGGGAAACCGGCTCCGTTTTTTCTTCGTTGCGCGACGGCGGCGCTTTCGGCGGAACGAACGGGAACGCTCGAACGCTAAAAAACGTCGGCTCGTTGACGGGCGCGGAGGACGAACGCGTCGAGACCTTGGTCTTGGCAAACGGAAATAATCGTTTGAACGAAGCCGGTTTCGAGGAGTTCGTCGCCGCGAATGATAATCGTTACGTCCTTGGCGTCGACGCGGCGAATCGCCTTCAAAACGCGGAGTTCCTCTTTCAACGCTCCGGCGAACGACGACGTTTCGGGCGCGCCGCCGTCGTCGAGCGAACAGGGGAGCGTTCCGAGCAAAAGGGAACGGTCGCCGAACGCTTGAATCGCGATCTGTTCCGGCGGCGCGGCTTCCGGCGGTTGCGCCAGTTCGCTGACCGGAAGCGCGATCTCCTCGTTTTGCTCCGCTTGCGAAAAGTTCATCACCAACGTGAAGAACGAAATCAGGAGGAAAACGACGTCGATCATCGACGTCATATTCGGCGCGGCTTCTTTCAACCGCGGGCGGACGCGTTCTTTGCTCATTTGACTATCTTGCGTATTTTAACCCGCTTCGAGAGCGGAAGAAAAAGCGAAAAAGGGGAACGACGCGGCGTCGTCGGAACCGAGCGTCGCGTCGACGCCGGAAAAAGCGCGACGCGACAAAAACGGCGCCGAACGGCGGATTACGACGGCGAACCGGTCGGGCGTTGCGGCGGCGCCGACGGATTTTTCGGCGCTTGAACGTTCGCGAAACGGCCCATCAAGTTTTCCGAAAGAACCGAAATATCGAGCATAAAGCGAGCGAGACGATTCTTGAGAACGTCGAACGCGAAGAGCGCCGGAAGCGCGATCGCGAGGCCAAGCTCCGTCGTAAAGAGCGCGGTCGCGATCCCTTCGGCCAACTTTTGCGGAGACGGCGCCGCGCCCCCCGCCGCGATCGCTTGGAACGACGCGATCATCCCGACGACCGTCCCGAAGAGCCCGATCATCGGCGCTAAGTTGCCGATCAACGCGAGATAGCCGATTTGGTGTTCGAGCCGCATCGTCTCTTCTTCTTGAACGTCGCGCATCGCTTGCTCCGCTTTCGCGTATCCGGCGGACGTCTTCGAGAGCCCGACCGCGAGCGTTTTGCCGAGAATCGATTCGTCGTCTTTGGCGAGTTGATAAGCGTCTTGGAAACGGTTCTCGTCGAGGAGCGCGCCGAACTTCGTCGCCAACTCTTCCGGCGCGACGACGTCGCGGCGCAACGCGAGAACGTTGACGACGATTAGCGCGACCATCGAGAGCGAAAGAACCGAGAAAACGAGCGTAAAGAAGAGCCCGAGCGAACGGAACATCCAAACGAGGTAATTTTCGCCTTTGGGGGCCTCTTCGCCGTCGGCGGATTCGGCTCCGGACGCGGTCGCGTCGACGGCGGCTCCGGCGGGCGCGGCTGCGTCGGCGGCGGGAGCCGGAGCGGCGGGCGCGGAACCCGCGTCGGCGAGCGTCGCGTCCGGGCTCAAATCGCCGAAGAGGTCGTCGTCTTGCGCGACGGCGGCGGGAGCGGCGGCGAACGCGGCGACGAGGAAAACGGCGCAAAGGGTCGCGAAGACGGCGCCGAGTCGGCTCGATCGGGCGACGGCGGAAACGGGACGGGACGGGAACGCGAACATAGTAGGCTCCTGTTCGAAGGGAACAAACGGTCGGGCGAACGGCGCGTCGGCGGTTCGCAACGGTTGACGAGGGCGCGTCGCCGGGCCGAACTCGAACGGCGAAAGCGCGCGATTAATATAATAACCGATTTTGCGCGGCGCGTAAAGAACCGGCGGCGAAAATCGGCGGAAACGGCGGCGTCGGCGGCGCGAACGGGAACGATTTTGTCGATTTGCGCTTTCGACGGCGTTAAATTGGTAAAATTGGATAAAATGGGGAGGTCGCGTCGCGGGCAAAACCCGCGAACGGCGACGACGCAAGGGGGAACCGGCGAGGGGCGGCGGGCGTTACTTCGCGGCGTCGACGTCGACGTTGAACCGCTCCAACGTTCGGCGAGCGTCGGCGGCGCGGTCGGGGCGGCCCGTTTGCGTCCAAAGGGGAACGAGCGCCTTCAACGCTTCGACGCGTCGCGCCCGGGCCGACGGGTAAAGGAGTTCGACCCGAACGTAAGAGACGATCGCGTCGCGGGGGCGTCCGGCGGCGACGCGGATTTCGCCCTGCGCGACGTAAATCGCGGCGTTCGTCGCGATCGCGTCGCGCGGCGTCGCGGCGATCGCCGCTTCGAGCGTTTTTTCGGCGTCGTCGAACCGTTTTTGACCGGCGAGAACGCGAGCGGCGCCGATTTGCGCGAGGACGCGAGCGGCGTTCGTTTCCGGCGCGTTCGCGTCGGCGGCGTCGAGTTCGGCGAGCGCGTCGGCGAAGAGCTTTTCCGCGTCGGCGAGTCGAGCGGCGTCGGCGAGCGCGAGCGTTCCGCGAGCGATTTTTCCGCGAGCGCGAACGGTCGGCGAAGCGGCTTTTTCGAGCGCGGCGAACTGCTTTTCCGCTTCCGCCGGTTTGCCGGTTTTCGCGAGGAGTTCGCCGAGAAGCTCGACCGCTTCATAATGTCGCCAATACGTCGGCGACTTTTGAACGAAGGCGAGAACGGCGCGACCGCCCGTCGCGAGCTTTTCCGAACCGGCGAGCGCGAGACGGCCGGTCGCGAGCGCGCGGAGCGATTCGATTTCGGCGGCGACTTCGGCGCGAGCGGAGCGAACGTCGGCGGCGGAAATTTCGGCGAGCTTGGCGAGCGCGTCTTCGTACTTGCCGAGTTCGAGGTCGGCGCGGGCGGCGGCGAGAACGATCGGTTCGTCGTCGTATTGCGTTCCGAGAACGGAGGCGGCGGCGAGCGTTCGTTTTTGACCGTCGACGTCGAGAACGATTTCGTCGGCGGAAACGGACGCGATTTTTCCTTCGAACGTCGTTTCTTCCGGCGCGCCGTCGGCGGCGGGCGAGAGAACGCGAACGGCGTCGGCGCGGGCGGCGTCGGAAACGCAAACGGCGGCGAGGAGCGCGGCGCCGAAGCGGAGCGCGAGCGTTGATTTTCGTTGCATCGGCTTGGTTCCTTAATCGTTGGTTTCCGGCGTTTTGGGCGTTTCGGCGTTCGCCGCGTCGACTTCGACCGGCGTTTCGCCGGTTTGCGTCGTCGCGTTTTCGACCGGCGTTTCGGCGTTCGCGGCGTCGGTTTCGTCGGGCGTTTCCGACGAAGCGTTTTCGTCCGGCGACGTTTCGTCGGCTTGCGTCGTCGTCGCGTTTTCGACCGGTTGAGCGACCGGCGGCGTCGGTTGCGGTTTCGACGGCGGCGTCGGCGTCGCGGCGGCGACCGGTTTTCCGACGGCGCGCAAGCTCTTCGGCTTTTTGACGCCGCGCAACTTTTGGAAGTTTTGATAAGCCGCGTCGAATTTCGCGAACGTCGCCGCGCCGCCTAAATCGGGGCGAACTTGGCGGAGGCGTTCGAGTTCCGTTTCGGCGTCGCGAACCTTTTTTTCGCGCTCGGCGGGATCGGTCGTTCGGCGAGCGTCGAGGTAACGGCAGCGCGTCTTCTCGAAACAAGCGTCGTAAAACGCCGGAGCGAGGCGCGGATTCGTCGCCGACGCCCGGGCGAGTTTGTTGACGAGACCGTTCCAACCCCAAGCGCGGGAACGACCTTGCGCGTTCGGGAGACCGCCGACGATCGCTTGCGCGAAGTACGTCGGGTTTTTGCGACCGGCCGCCTGCAGCGTTCGCGCCGCTTCGAACTGGAGGTCGACGTTCGTCGGGCGCTCGTCGAGGAGTTTGCCGAGTTGCGAAAACGCCTTCTCGTAAGCGCCGGCGCCGCGGAGACATTCGACGATCTTCGTCGAAACGACGAAGCGAGCGTTCGCCGTCGGCGCGAAGTTCGGGTCGGCGGCGATTCGGCGCAAAATCGTTTGGTAAGCGCGGCCCGATTCGGCGAAATACGCGACCGCTTCCGGCGGCGGATCGCCGAGCGTTCCGGCCAAACCGCGACCGAGCGACAAATAGGAGTCGGCGACCCAACGGAGCGCGGCGTATCCGTTCGCGTCGCCGCGTTGCGCGACGCGTTGTAAAAACGCTTCGAAGCTCTTCGTCGTCGCGGCGAGTTCCTCCGCTTTCGACGCGTCGCCGTCGTCGGCCGCTTCTTTCAATTCGACGAGGCGTTCTTCGATGCGGCGTCCGAGACGGACGTAAACGGAGGTCAGTTTCGACGCGTTTTCCGGGTTGCGCGCGGCGACCGCTTCGAGCCGCTCCATCGTCTTTTGCGCGTCGTCGAGTCGAGACGCGTCGGCGGTTCGAACGCGGAGCGCGAGCGCGAGCGTCGCCGTTTGGAAGTCGTCGTCGAGGAAATTGGCGGCGTCGGCGGACGATTCGGCGGGTTCGGCGTTTGCGTCGGACGTTTCGCCGTCTTCGCCGTTTTCGGGGTTTGC
>JAZNJF010000385.1:0-1947 GCA_045577885.1 Thermoguttaceae bacterium
GCCTGCGCCTTGGCGTCGCCGGGAGGAACGGTCGCTCGAACCGGAGCGGGAAAAGCGGAAGAAAAAGGCGCGCCGGAGGGCAAAGCGGAAACCGAAGGGGTTGGCTGGGAACGCGAAGAAAAGCAACCTAAAGCGCGCAATCCCAAGAGAAAGAACGCTAGAACGGCGACGCTTAAAAAATATTGAAGGCGGCGCAACCGCTTTTCAAGTTCGGCTTGACGAGCTTTTGCCGCTTCGGCTTCGTCGTTTTTTTTCTCGGCCGCGGCGCTGGGTTTGGCGCTAATGCGACGCACTTTAATGATTTCGCGCGCTTCTTCAATTTCCGGGTTGGAATCGCTCATAATGCTTGTGTTGAAAGAGGTTGTGAATGATTTGGCGGGCGGCGGCGAAAGAAAGGAAACGCGGTTTTGAAGGTTGAGGTTTGAAAACCAACGCGATATTCGGAACGCCTCTAACGTTCTTACTATCGGCTTGCCGTTCGGAAAAGCAGCCGATCTTTTGAAATTTTGAAAAAAATGCCGTTAAGTTTTTTACAGAGCGTTTATTCATGAAGGAAAGGAGGAGAATTTTCTAAAGTCGGGGCGCAATATCTCTTGCTTATCGCCTGAAAATTTGTTAGAATCGTTATAAATACGCGCGAGCGGCGCGAATTTGCGCAGGCGTCGAAAGGTTTTTAGATTAATTAATTGTCGTCGCTAAAATTGGGCGGTCGGCCTTAAGGCTATTCAAGGTCGACGCCAATATTCGCGAAGACCTCGACGAACGTTTTTGATTTTTTGAATATTGAGCGTTTAACAGGACGACGCTTAGGCGGTGAAAGAAAACGCGGCGAAACGTCGGAGCGTTAGACGAAAGTTGAGTTATTATCGATGGTTAGCGAAAGAAAAAAAAGAACGGCGGCGTTCCTTTTGGCGTTGGCTTTACTTGGCGGTTGCGCGACGCAGCGCGGCAAGGTGGTCGACGCCGACGCGCCGACTCGCGTCGGAAGTCATCGCGCCGGTTCGGAGATTTACGATCCGGCGGCGGAGGCGGCCGTCGTCGGGCTCTTGGAGCAAGCGGCGCGCAACCCGGTTTCTTCCGCCGACGTTGGAAAAACGGTTGCGCAAATAACGGAAGAATACGGCGTTAGGAAGATTTGCTTTCTCGGCGTCGAAAACGCGGGCGGCGAGGAAATGGGGGATTTGCGCGAAGATTTGGCCGAGACGATTCGAACGCAAATCGCTCGTTCGGACGTTTTTGAAACGATCGACTCTCGAATGGCGACCGCCGGGCTAAGGGAGGCGGGGTTGCGCGTCGACGACTTGCTTTTGCCGGAAAAACGGGAGCGGTTTGCGGCCGCGCTCGGCGAAAACGAAGCGCCGTTCGATTATATTTTGTTCGCGAAAGTAACGACGGCGACGACGGTCGACAATAAGGATTCGCAAGTTAAATATAGTTTAACGCTCGACTTAGTGAACGTGCGCACCGGAGCGTCGATTCGCGAAACGGTTTCGTTGAAAAAACATTACAATCGCTCCGTAAAAGCGAAAGTCTTGGGGATTTTTTAACCTTGCGTCGCGAGGAATGGAAATGTTGTAAAAAGGCGCGTTAGGTTTGCCGTCGGGGAAAAAAACGGGGAAAAAGACGGC
Source organism: Thermoguttaceae bacterium (assembly GCA_045577885.1). Lineage (GTDB taxonomy): Bacteria > Planctomycetota > Planctomycetia > Pirellulales > Thermoguttaceae > RUG369. The sequence goes on from JAZNJF010000385.1 coordinate 1,629, forward strand.
GACGTTAGAGGGCGACGTTCTTCGAACGAGCGAAGAACGTCGCTTTTTTAGTTCGACGCTAAAGTCGAGACCGCGTTGCGACGACGCGTCGACGGTCGGTTGGCGACGAGAGCGTCAAATCCCTTGCGGTTGCGAGGCTTGCGAATCGTAAAGTTGGGGATTCGCGGCGTATTTGCGCAAACTCGACGCGAACATCGTCCAATACCAACCGGCGAAAATCATTTCGATCCCGACGAAAAGCCCGATCACCCAAAGGCCGGACGACGGCCATTGACGATAAATCAGCGCGCCTAACATGAACGTTACCAAACCGTTAAAG
>JAZNJF010000386.1:0-9633 GCA_045577885.1 Thermoguttaceae bacterium
GGAATTTCGGTAAAATCGGGCGGCGCGAAACCGGAGCGTCGCAAGTCGGCGGAGGTGATGAATCTCGAAGAGGTCGCGGCGTTTCTCGGCGTCGCGACGTCGACGATTAAACGGCTGATCGAAGAAGACGGCTTCCCTTGCCGGAAGATCGGCGAGCGGTATTTGTTCGGCTTGCGAGCGGTCGTCGGCTGGGTCAACTTCGACGCGCCGCCGCGTTAAATCCGGAATAACCGGAAGAGGTCTTGACGTCGGCGCGGCGAAACGTTATCGTCGCGTCGACCTTATCGCGACCTCGCCGAAAGAAAACGAGAAAGGATAAAAAAATGGCGAGCGTATACGAAAGAAACCGCAAGAGCGGAATCGCGCGAGTCGTCCAATTCACCTTGAACGGAGCGCGTCGGACGCTCTACTTGCCGTCGAGCTATTCGCGAGCGACGGCGGAAGAAATCGCGGGCGTCGTCGAACGTTGCGTCGACGCGCTCGAAACGGGAACAAACGTCGACCGGCGGACGTTCGCTTGGTTGGCGGCGCTCGACGGCGACCTTCGGGAGCGGTTCGAGCGTTGCGGCTTGGTCGAGCCGGAAATTCGACTTTCGCTCGACGAACTCTTCGACGAGTATTTTCGCGCCGAAGAAAAAGGAATGCGACCGATCACCTTCCGGAACAAGATGCGTTCGACGAAAATCTTCTTCGAGCGAGTCGAAAAAGCGACGGACGTTTCCGACTTCGGCAAATCGGACGCGGCGGCGTTCATCGCCGAACTCGACGCGATTTACTCGGAGGCGACCCGGGCGGGCGTCGTTCGGGACGTTTCGCGGGTTTTCGCTTGGGGCGTCGCGAACGAGCTGATCGAGCGGAACCCGTTTTCGGGGCTGAAGCGCGGTTCGTTCAAGAACAAGCGTCGCGAGACGTTCGTTTCGCGAGCGGATTACGCGAAGTTGTTGGACGCGTGTCCGAACCAAGAGACGCGGGCGCTGATCGCGCTTTACCGAATCGGCGGTCTCCGGAAAGAGGAAGCGCTTCGGGCCGAGTGGCGCGACGTCGATTGGGAGGGCGGACGAATGCTCGTTCGCTCGCCGAAAACCGCGCATATCGGAAAGCCGACGCGAATTATTCCGCTTTTCCCGGAGTTGCGGGCGGAGTTGGAAGCGCTTTGGGAGTTGGTTCCGGTCGGCGGGAGTCCTTACGTTATCACGGAGGGACGCAACCCGAACACCGTTTGGAAGCGGGTCGAGCGCGTCGTTTTCTGGTCGGGCTTGCCGCGTTGGGAGCGACTGATTCAGAATATGCGGTCGAGTCGCTCGAACGAGGTTTACCGCGACTTCGGCGTGATCGCCGAAGCGGAGTGGATCGGACACAACGAATCGACGGCGCGCGAACATTACCTTCACGCGCTAGAAGAGGAATACGTCCGAGCGGCGACGCAACCGACCGGCCCGGCGAAAACGCCGACGCCGCTTCCCTTCCCGCGCGACCGAGCGTCGGAGTTTTCGTCGCCGGTTCCGGAGGCGCCGCTTCCCGCTTTCGCAACGTCGCGCGACGAGCGATAAATCAAACGTTATTCGAACTGCAACCAATTTGAAGGATCGGAAAGGAGGTTGCAAATTGGTTGCAAACGAGAGCGATTTTAAGCGATTCTTATCGATTTTTAACGAAGCCGAAAACGACAAGAATCGCCGAGAAAACGCGCTAACCCCAATAAAAAAGGGCTTTAACGACGAATCGTTAAAACCCTCGAAAACTATCGGTAGTACCCCCTAGGGGAATCGAACCCCTGTTTGCGGACTGAGAATCCGACGTCCTAGGCCACTAGACGAAGGGGGCCTCAATGTAAAGTCGCTAAGGAAGCGGCGCCTCCTTAACATCAAGAACGCTTTTATTATCGCCGAAAAATTGAATATGTCAAGCGTCTTTTTTCTTTTTTCGGGTTGTTTTGTTTGAAAATTCCAAGCGCTCATTAAAAAAATTGTCCGACTATTTGTCCCTCCCCTTCCCCACAGCGCGCTTTACCCCCAAAAACGTCGGCAACGCTCGCCTTATGTTCGGTCAATCCGTTAATTATCGCGCAAACAAACGAAAACAAACGAAAACAAACGAGAACGAACGAAAACGAACGAGAACGAACGAAAACGAACGTAAACGCCCACGCAGAGAACTCAACAGACTTAAGTCGCGTCGTTGCAAAAACGGTTTACACGACCGTTCAAAAGTCGTCAAGCGTTACGAACCTCCTCGCGTTCCACCTTGTCGCAATCTCTAACTCCGTAAAACGCAACGCCAAATTAGCGCGACGCGTCCCGTTCCTCGGAAATTTTCAACAACGCGACGAATGAAACACGCGGCTTCCACGCGATTACAACGCGTAAAACATCGCGGCGGACGGTCGTATTTGCAAGACGTCGTCTTTTTTATTTTTTAAGTTCGTTCGCAAAAAAGAGAAGAAGCGGCGACGCGGCGTCAAATTCCAGCGCAAAAGACTCGCCGAGCGCTTCGTTCAGCGTCGCGGTCGACCAACGCGGAAGTTTCAGACGATTCAACGGGTATTTTAATCCTTGCGACGTAATCGCTTGCGTCGGATCAAAGCTAAAAATCGAAATTTGCTCTCCCGGACGCGACGCGAACGTTCCGCTCTTGAGCGCGACTCGAAAAACGCCGAAATCGTCGATCAGCCGAATCGACGGCGCGACGCGGGCAAAGTCGGCCAACCGCGCAATATTGCCGAGCGCGTGATCGGCTCTAAGTCCCGTCGCGCCGAGAATTGCAAGCTCCGTCCATCCGCGCTCGACGCAAAATCGGAACGCTTTGTCGAGGTCGTTCGTCTCCTGCTCCGCGACGCGAACGAGCCGGTCGCGGAACCGCTCCTTCAAAACCTCCGGAACCGAGTCGAGGTCGCCGACGATCCAATCGGGTTCGCGCCCGAACGCGACCGCCTTCTCCGCCGCGCCGTCGCAACAAACCAACGTCGGAGCTTCGACGATAAAACGTTGCGCCGACGCGCTTTGCGGAAACTCGCCGTTCGCGAGAATAACGACCGGAGCCGACGGCTCGCTTGCTTGCGCCGCCGTTTTCTCTTTTGGCGCGTTCGGCGTTTCGGAAATCGCAAAATACGACGCGTTCCCCTTCGACGCGCTCATCGGCTCGCTCTCCTTCGCAAATTGTTTATTTAACGTCGGTTGAGTCGACCGTCGACAACCTGTCAACCGCGTTTCAAAAATCCAACGTTTAACGGAAACGCCCTTCTATTAACGATTAACGAATCGAGCGAACGTTTCGACGCTTAACGCTCGCCCAACGCCGGAACGACGCCGCGTCAACAATACGGCGCGAACGCCAGCGACGCCGCGCCCATCAATCCGGCCTCGTACCCAAGTCTCGTTTTTTCAACCGTTAGAGTCTTATTCGTCGCTTTAAAAAGACAACGCTCGAACGTTTCCCAAAGCGCCGGGTAAAAGAGATCGAACGCCCCTGCGACGCCGCCGCCGATCACGATCTTTTCCGGGTTGACAAGGTTCGCCGCGTACGACGCCGCCCGACCGACGTATCGCCCGGTATCGTTATAAACCTTGACGGCAAGCGGATTTCCGCGTCGCGCTTCGTCGGCGACGTCCGCCGCGGTCGCGCTTTGCGCCGCTTCGACTTCCGCTTCAAGATCAACGCTTTCTTTATTTGACGCCAAGTAACGCAACCAGTCGGCGCGCAAATCGGGCGACGCCTCGTCGTCTTCTCCGCCGTTTCCAACGTTTTCGGCGCGTTTGGCGTTTTGGGCGCTTTCGGCAATTTTAGCGACCGACTCGCGGTACCGCCGCGCGATTCCCGGGCCCGCCGCCGTCGCTTCGAGACAGCCGCGATTCCCGCAACCGCAACGAGCGCCGCCGTCCTCGACGACGTTGAAGTGCCCGATCTCCGCCGCGCCGGAAAACTTGCCCGCGTAAACCTTTCCGTCGAGAACGAGACCGCCGCCGATCCCGTTGCTGATCGTTATCCAAACGAAATTGTCGACCTCTTGACACGCGCCGAAAACCTTCTCCGCCCAAGCGCAAGCGTTGACGTCGTTGTCGGCGAAGACCGGTTTCCCGAATTGCGCGCGCAACTCGTCCGCCAACGGGAAATCGGCGATCCCGGAAAAAGGCGCGTAAACCCAATAACCGCGTTTCGGGTCGGCGACGCCGGGAATCGTCGCGCCGATCGACGCGACGTTCGCCCAACTTTCGCCGGTTCGCTCGAACGTCTCGGCGGTCGCGTCGAGAATCGCTCGCCACACGCCATCGCGACCGGAGTCTTTCGTCAACGCTCGTCTTGCGACGCCGCGCAACTCAACCGAACGCCCGCCGTCCGCCGACTCGAAAACGTCGACCAACGCCGACAACATCTTCGACCCGCCCAAATCGAGCGCGAGAATCGTCGTTTTTTTCGCCGTTTTTTCGCTCATTTTAACGCCCGCTTTCATTTTCGACCGCCGCCAACCGGTCTTTTTGATTTTTCCAAAAACTGCATCTTTTTTCAAGAAATTCAAACGCGGTTCCGCTTCGCCGATTCGACGCGTTCGGCGATAAGTTCGTTTTCGGCGAAATACGCGTCCGCCGAATCCCAAGCGTCGAGGTAAGTCGCGTAAATCGGTTCGTTAGCGGACTCGTCTTCCAAGAAACGACGCGTTTCGTCGACAAGCTCCGCTTCGCGTTCCGGCGTTATCCGACCGCAAAGAACCTGCGTTCGCAAAAAGACGAAATACGCGTCCAAGACGTCGCAACGGCAATATCGGTGAATTTCGTCCAACTCGCCGGCGTCGAACATATCTTGCACCATATCGCCCTTAGTCCCGATTTTACCGGGTTTGCGCAAGATTTTCGCCGCGACGTTCAGTCCGGAAACGAACTGCGTCGCGCCGAAATTCGTCAAGAAGTCGTATAAATCGAGATGCGCCGAGCCGTACCGGTTGCGCGGCTGATCGAAACTGCGCTTGTCGACCGCGAACCACTCCGGAATCGGAATTCCGTACCGAAACGCCGTCAGCTCCATCAGCGGCACGTCGAACCCGCGCCCGTTGAAGGTAACGAACGTCGGGCGATCGTAATAACGCCAACCGTCCCAAAAACGTTCGCAAATCTTTCGCGGGCCGCCGTCTTCGACGCGCAAAACGGTTATGTCGGCGAGCGAAAAGTCGTCGCGCACCTTCCCTAACGCCAGCGAAATCGGAACTTGAAACGTATGCGGAATGAAGTCGCTTCCCTTCTTTTCCATCAACTCGTCGCGATATTCGCGGAGCGCTTGCGTCGGCTCCGTTTCAAAATTCGTTCGCGTCGCGGCGATCAACGCCGGATCGGCGACGCTCTCAATGTCGAAAACTAGATACCGAATCGAATCTTTCGCGCTCATCGTTTGATTTCCTTATTTAAGCGTCGATTTTCATTTCTCGCCGCCGTCCCGTCGTCCTCGTTGTTTTACGTCGCGTTTATTCAGTTTTCAAAAAAAGAATCGCAACGCCCTTCTTAACGTTTTACGCAGTTCGCGCCGTCGACGCGACGTCAAAGCGGAAATTTTCCCAAAAATTCTCGCAAACTTTCGACGCTCGCAATAAAAAACGAGGCGCGAAAACGGAAACCGCCCCGTCGCCTCGTTTTTTAAGTCGCCGTTAACGCGCTTAAACGCAACCGCTTAACGCGTTCGGCGCAATCGTTCGCGCGGACGCCGAACGCGTCGCCGGTTTCGTCAAAGCCGATCCAACCGCCAAATCACTTAACGCGTTCGACGTATTCGTTCGTGCGCGTGTCGACTTTGATGACTTCGCCGGTTTCGACGAAGTTCGGGACGATGATTTCGGCGCCGGTTTCGAGCTTCGCCGGTTTCGTAACGTTCGTCGCGGTGTTGCCGCGGACGGCCGGTTCGGTGTACTCGACCTTCAGAATAACGTGGTTCGGCGGGGTGATCCCGATCGGGTTGTTGTTGTAAAGGAGCATTTTGCACGGCATTTCCGGAAGAAGGTACTTCCAAGCGTCGTCGAGCGCGTCCTTTTGGAGTTCGTATTGTTCGAACGTTTCTTGTTCCATAAAGAAGTACGTGCCGCCCATTTCGTAAAGGAAGGAGACGTCCGCTTCGTGAATGTCGGCGCCTTCGAGCGAATCGCCGTTTTTGTACGTGCGTTCGAGAATCGTGCCGCGGTTCAGGTCGCGAAGTTTGCACTTGTAGAGCGCTTGGCCTTTACCCGGTTTGACAAATTGGCATTCGACCATGATGAACGGATTTCCGTCAATTTGGACTTTCAGGCCTTTACGAAATTCGCTGGTGTTGTAAGATGGCATTGGGTTTTCCTTCGTTTCGATGGAGTCGATTGGAAATTATTGTTTCAAAATCGTTTGATTTCGCTGTTTTTAATTTTGAGTCGAGCGTTTCCAAACGCGACGTTTTTCGACGCGTCGCCGACGCTCGCGCCCCGGCGTTTATCGAACTTTTGAAAACAACCGTTTTCGAACGATTATCCGTTTTCACTCGCTTTCGCCGGAGTTTTGCCGTTATGCAGGCCGCCGTTTCCGATTTTTACGAACGCCGTTCGCTTTCCGCGTTGGAAAAAACGTTAAAAACGCGTTTCATCGTCGACGTCGACGAATTTTGCCGCCGTCTGGAACTCCCGGACGACTTCGCGAAAAACGCTCGGGAAGCGGCGCGCGCTTTTCCGTTCCTTTTTCCGGAATCGGCGCTCTCCCGCATTCGCAAAGGCGACCCGAACGACCCGCTTTTGAAGCAGTTTTTGCCGCGTCCGAACGAACTCGACCTCGTTCCGGGTTTTGAAACCGACCCGCTTTGCGAACAGGGCGAACTCGCGTATCCGGACGCGCCTTGTCTGTTGCAAAAATACGCCGGACGCGTTCTTGCGCTAACGACGAACGCTTGCGCGGCGCGTTGCCGCTTCTGTTTTCGCCGTCATTTTCCAAAAAATCGGGCTCTCTTCCCGCTTCCGACAATCGATTGCGCCGGTCGCGACGGTTTTAACGATTTTCCAAACGACGGTTTGGACGGTTCGCTCGACGCGTCGCCGACGCCGGAATCGAACGCCGTCGACGGAACCGACGTCGCCGACGGCGCTCGCGCTTATTTCGACCGGATTTTCGCGGGCGTTCGCGCCGACGCGTCGATCTCGGAACTTATTTTCAGCGGGGGCGATCCGCTGACCCTCGACGACGCCGAACTAAGAACGCTCCTTCATTATATCAGAACAATCGAAAGTGTTAAGAGGGTCCGTTTTCATTCCCGCGTTCCCGTTTTATGCCCCGGTCGAATCGGCGACGACTTCCCGAGCGCCGACGAGTTCGCCGCGTCCGGCCCCGACGCCGACTCGCGCCTTCCGCTCGTTTTGCATCTGACGCTGCACGTCGACGTAGCGAACGAAATCGATTCGGAAGTCGAGCGCGCCCTCCTTTCGCTCCGACGACGCGGGTACGTCCTAACTTCGCAAACCGTTTTACTTCAAGGCGTTAACGATTCCGTCGACGCGTTGGCCGCCCTCTTCGAAAAGTTGATCGACGTCGGCGTTTTGCCCTATTACCTGCATCAGCTCGACCGAACGCAAGGCGCGGCGGCGTTCGAAGTTTCGCCGGAACGCGGACTCGAAATCGTTCGGCGACTCGGCGAGCGGCTCCCCGGTTACGCCGTCCCGCGGTACGTTCGCGAACTCCCGAACCGCCCGATGAAAACGAAAATTCTTCAAGAAAAACTCGACGGTTTTAACGATTAAAACGATTTTGCGCCCCGCCGTTCCGCTTCAGACGCGCTCCGCAAACGCTCGACGTTCGGTCGCAAGCTCGACGCCGAGCGTTCGTCGCCGTCGTTTTTTACTTTCCTCGCGACCGAACGCCGACGCTTCGTCGTCTTCACAAGCGCCGACGCCGGTTTCTCCGCGGCGGCCCAAAGTCGCCCCCGCGTTCCCTCTTTCGTCGCGCTCGACAAAATTCGCCGCCCCGCCCGGGCCCCAAAATCGACAAACGCCGGTTCGAAACGCCCGTTTTTCCGACGAAGCTCAAAGATCGTTCCCGCAGTCGACGCCGAAATTGTTCCGAACTTATCCGCGATTCTCAACGCCCCCTAAAGACGGTTCCTCGGGTCGCGCTTTAAGGAAATAAAAAAATCGAAAAACGCGCCCCGAAACGACCCGTTTTCCCGACGACGCAAGAAAACGCCCCCGGCGCCGAAGCGCGGAACGTCCGAACGAGTCGTTTCGCCGCGTCCCGTTCGGTCTCGCTCCGTCTTCGACGTTAAAGAGCGCGTTAAGAAGCGCCGCCGTCAAGAAGCGACGCTTTGATTACCGCTAAATTCGCTCAAAAATCAGACGATTTCCGGAACGACGAACGGCGCGCGGTACTCGCGTTTGAGGAACGAGTTGCCGAGTTCCGCCATTTCGCCGACGAATTGGCATTTGTCGCCGTCGAACGTCATCGTCGGGCTGACGCGAATTTCCGAATCGACCATCGAAATCCCGTGCGAGCGGAGCGTCTTTTCGGCGCTCGCCAAAATGTCTTGCCAAGGTTTCCCGGCGCTCGCTCCGGCGGCGGCGACGCGGGCGGCGTCGTCTTGCGTCATCGGCTTGCCGCAACGGAACGCGATGTTCGCCAAGTTGCACCATTCGCTCGTCGCTTTCCCGATTTCGACTTCGGCGTTGAGCATCGTCGGGTCTTGCGCTAAGACGGCTTCGACGAAGTTGCGTTGGTGATCGCGTTGGCCGCTGTCGCCCTTGAACGTTTTGATCACCTTGCCGTCTTTATCGAGCGCTTTGGCGCTGCCGCGTTGACCTTCGAGCGTCCCGCCTTCGCAGAACGCGACGTACCCGCTGCCGGGGCCTTGACGGTCGCCCGCCGACTTCGAGCCCTTCATCGCGAGCGTCGAAAGTCCAAGAACGACCGGGATTTCGCCCGCGTCGAAGTAAACGAAGTGAATGTTCGGCGTTTCCCCGGCGTCGTTGTAACCGGAGCGCGACCCGCCGGCGAAAACGCGTTTCGGGAAGGCGAGCGAGTCGAGCAAGACGTTGTTGCGGCAGTCGTCGAGGACGTGAAAGCCCCAGTTCCCCATTTCGCCGGTGCCGGTGTTCCAGTCCCAGTGCCAGTCGTATTGGAGTTTGTCGCGGTAAATCGGGAGATCCGCCGCCGGACCGAGCCAAAGGTTTTTGTCGACGTTTTTCGGGAATTCCATCGGGGTCGCGCGTTTGCCGATCGGGTTGCGCGGACTGTAATGGTTGACGCGAGCGGCGAGGATTTTGCCGAGTGCTTTTTCTTCGTGCAGGAACTTTTTGATTTCCGCTTGCATTTTGTCGCTGCGTTGTTGCATCCCGACTTGGCAGACGCGCTTGTATTTGCGGGCGGCGGCGACGGTTTGGCGGCCTTCCCAAATCGAGTGCGCGAGCGGTTTTTCGACGTAAACGTCTTTCCCGGCTTCCATCGCCCAAATAGCGCCGAGGCAGTGCCAATGGTCGCAAGTCGCGACGATGACCGCGTCGATATCTTTATCGTCGAGGAGGGCGCGCGGGTCGGAGAACGTTTTCGCTTTTTCGAAACGTTTTTTCGTCGATTCGACGCGGCTCGCGTCCGGGTCGCAAAGGGCGACGATATCGATTTCCGGCATCGGCGCGAATCCGCCGAGGAGTTCGTTGGC
>JAZNJF010000387.1:0-3004 GCA_045577885.1 Thermoguttaceae bacterium
GACCGCTTGGCCTCCGACTTCCCAAGTCGGCGATTCCGACGCGCTCGTCAAACTCGTCCGCGTTTCGGCGCAAAAAACGGCGGTCGACCCGCTTTTCGGAACGAATCCGACCGGCGACCGACTCGCGTTTTCGCGCCCGGACGACTCGAACGTCGACAAAACCGTTTGGACGGTCGACGCGAACGCCAACGGCGAATTTAAGTTCCCGCCGGAACTCGTCCTCGAACCCGGCGAAGCGTTGCGCCTTACCGCGACTTTGGAAGCGCCGACAGCGGCCCGTTTCGCTCCTTCCTTCGCGCTATTCGGTCAAACAAGCGAAGTTAGCGAAAACAGCGAAACCGCGCAAACGTCGTCGGCGGCGACGATAACGCGGCTTCCGTTCGAAGTCCTCCCGGCGCTCGAACTCGCCCCGGCGTCTTACGTTCCGGAGCCGCGCCCGGTCGCGAGCGAATACGAGATCGGCGCCTATTACTTCCCCGGTTGGTCGCGCCGCAGCGGTTGGGACAAGGTCGACGCGACCGCCCCGATTCGCCGCCCGCTCCTCGGTTATTACGACGAGGCGAACCCGGAAGTCGTCGACTGGCAGATCAAATGGGCCGTCGAAAACGGAATCCAATTTTTCTTCGTCGACTGGTACTGGAGCGCGGGCCGCATCTCGCTCGACCATTGGGTGAAGGCGTTTTATCGGGCAAAATACAAAAAATATTTAAAATGGGCGGTTATGTGGGCGAATCACAACGGCCCCGGGACGCACTCCGAAGCCGATTGGCGCGCGGTTACACAATTTTGGCTCGAAAATTATTTTAAGACGCCGGAATATTATCAAATCGACGGCAAACCGGTCGTCGTTATTTGGGACCCGGCGGTTATCGACTCCGATATGATCGCGGAGGCGAAGAAGAACGGCGTCGACTTGAAACCGGGCGAAGGGCTCGCTCGGGCGTTCCAAATCAGCCGCGACCTTTGCGTCGAAGCGGGATTGAAGGGCGTTTACTTCGTCGCGATGAAATGGCCGGAACACGCGACCGACGCCGCGACGATTCAAAAACTCGCCGACGCAACCTTCGACGCGACGACGATTTATCATTATATGCACCCCGGCGACAAGGTTCTTCCGAACCCGAAACTTTATCCTTACGACGACGTTGTTTCGTCGGCGCCGGCGCATTGGTCGAGTTGGGAAAAGGCGGGCGTTTTGCCGTTTATTCCGAATTTGTCGACCGGTTGGGACTCGCGACCTTGGCACGGCTTCCGTCAAACGGTCGTTTACGACCGCGACGCCGAAAAATTCCGGAAACATTGCGCCGATTTTAAGGAATTTGCGGATAAAACGGGGGTGAAGCGGTTCGCGCTCGGCCCGATTAACGAATGGGGCGAAGGCTCTTACGCGGAGCCGAACCGCGAGTTCGGTTTCGGGATGTACGAAGCGGTTCGCGACGTCTTCTGCGAGCCCGGCCCGGACGTTTTCCCGGCGAACTTCGCGCCGTCCGAAGTCGGTCTCGGCCCTTACGACCTCCCGCCGACGCCTTGACGTTTCCGAAATCGCGTCGTTTTGCGAGTCGAGCGCGCCGCTAAAATCGCTTCGACCGACAAAGTCGCGCCGTCCGACTCGTTAAAACCCGCTTAATCGCTTCAACCGTTAAAACCGTCAAGCCCGACGGCGACGAATCGCTGGAAACGCCACCGTCGCCGCTTGACGGTCGCGTTTTTAACCGGTAAAATCGGCAAAACCGGCTTTTTTTTTGCGTTTGCCCTTCCGAAATTTGCTCGGCCGACAGCCTTGTCGCCGCTCGACAGAAAGCGCCGAAGTCCGCCGTCGCGGTCGGTTCAAATCGGCGTTTTCCTTCCAATCTTCAAGGTTCCGAACGCCGCCGGGCTTCGCCGTCCTCGATCAACGCTTGCGGTCGGCTCCAAACCGGCGTTTTTCCCGCCGATTTTCGCGATTTTTGTCAATATTAATTAATGCAAGAAAAAACAATGAAAAAAACCGCCTTCTTCGCCGCCGTCGCGACGCTCCTCGGCGCCGCGTTCGCGCTCGCTCGACCGTCGGCGTCCCTCGCCGCTTTCGCCGATTCTCCGCAAGACGTTCCGACATGCGGGTATCCCCAACCGCAAGACCCGTTTTATCTTTACGATCTAACGCAATTTCGCGATTTTGACCGCGCCGACAAGACCGCCGTCCGTCGCGCTTGGGACGAAACCTTCCTCGTCTCCGCGCTGCAAGGGCTCGCCAACCGCGACGCCGCCCGGCTTTACGTCTTTTTCGTCGCGGCGCAAGGCGTCGAAACCGACCGTTTTTGGCTCGACCTCTTCTCGAAGGAGATTCCCGCGAACGGCTCCGAACCGGCGCGGCGCGGTTGGCTTCAAGGTCGCGAACGCCGTCAAATCGGCTCGCTCGAAGAACTCTTAACGGTTTTCGCCGACGCGTTCGACGGCGTCGTTCTTTACGACGAAGCGGTTCCGTCGACGGCGAACGTCGCGGCGAGCGTCGCGGGCGCCGACCGGCTCCTCCCGATTCGTTTCGACCCCGCGCCGGGCTCCCTTTATTCGCGCCTCGTCGCCGACCCGAACGGCCCGCGCCTCCCGGTCGTCGTCCGGCTGATCGACGCCGACGGTTCCCCCCTCTTCGTCGGCTCCGGCAAAATCCCCGGAACCGACCTCGACTCGACCGGCTCCGTCAAATGCGACCCTTATTATTGGTTAATCGAAAAATACCTCAAAACCGGCAAACTCAACCCGGTCGAAGGCGGGTATTACCTCGACGCCGACTGGATTCGCCGCCCGATCGGCGCGACGCAGAACCATTGCTTAACAAACCGCGACTTCGGAATCTCCCGCGCCGCGTTCTTCTTCGACCTAAGCCCTTGGGACGACGAAACGCCGAACGACGACCCGAATCAGCCGCTCGGCGCCGATTTTAACGCTTTTAACGCCATTCTTCGCGCCGCTTACGACGCGACCGGCGGACGAAAAATGATTCGCGTCGCGGGTTTCACGCCTTGGG
>JAZNJF010000388.1:0-4005 GCA_045577885.1 Thermoguttaceae bacterium
TGTTCGACGCGTTGCATGCGAGCGCCGAGACCGTAGCAGGAGACCGGCGCGGCGTCGTTCATCGCCCAAAGCGCTTTGTCGAGCGTGTGGACGTGTTGTTCGACGTTGAAGTCGCCGGAGAGCCAAGCGTAGTTGTACCAGTTGCGGACTTGGTACATCATTTCGGTGTCGCCTTCTTGACGCGGGCGCTTCCAGAGTTGCGACGTCAGGTAGGTCAAGCGACCGGAGGTAACGTCGCCGATGGCGCCGTCGAGGATGCGTTCCATCATGTCTTTGACGTTAAGGTCGTAACGCCAGCAGAGACCGGAAACGAGGGTGAGGCCCTTTTTCTTGGCGATTTCGGTCGATTCGAGGACGGAGCGAATGCCCGGGGCGTCGGTCGCGACCGGTTTTTCGGCGAAAGCGTGTTTGTCGTTTTCGACGGCGTAACGGAGCGAACGAGCGCGGAAGGCCGGGGTTTCGCAGAGGAGCGCGACGTCGGCTTTGTCGATCGCTTGTTTGTAAGCGTCGAGACCCCAGAAGACGCCGTCTTTCAGGTCGACGCGGCCTTCGAATTGCGCTTGGAGACCTTCGGCGGCGCCTTTGGCGTTCGCTTCGAACGCGTCGGCGATCGCGACCAGTTTAACGTTCGGATCGGCGTTGAGGGTGTTGACCGCCGCGCCGCGACCGCGACCGCCGCAACCGACCAAAGCGACCTTCAAAACGCCGTCGGTTTCCGCCGCGTGAACTTTCGGAAGACCGGCCGCCAAGACCGCGCCGCCGAGGGCGCTCGTTTTCAGGAAGTTGCGTCGAGAAACATTGCTCATCTCATTCTCCTTAATATATTTCGGATAAAACGGCGCCTTGCGACGCGCGAAAAATCGGCGACGCTCGACTCGTTAACGCCGAGCCCGCCAAAATATCGTTAAAAACGTTCCATTCGTCGAAACGCCCGACGTCGCCGACGCGGCGCCGAACGCTTCGTTTGTTCCCTTCAATCGAGCGCGACTAACGTTTGACCGAGTGATAAACCAATCCGGCGCCCGGAACCGCGACTTTGTAACGACCGTTCGCGTCCGGCGTGTTGCGCGGCGTTCCTTCCCAAGTATATTCGCTCGGGCCGAAGGTTTCGTCGCTGTTCCAAACTTCGTCCCAACCGACGCGCTTCCCGGTGTAGCAGGCGGTTCGGGCCATGATCCCCATCGCGGTCGCTTTGGCCATATAGTCGCCGTTGTTGATCGTGTCGATCTCGCCGCGCACCGACTTAAAGAGTTCGCGGTGTTCGAGTTCGTACATGTCGGACTCGACCTTTTCCTGTTGGTAGATCACCTTGCCGTCGAGGTCGGTGATGCGAGCGTTGCGCAGAACCGCGGCGTGTCCCTTCGTTCCGGTGAAGTACGCTTCGTTTTCGCTCCAGCAGTTGTCTTGTTGACGGCAGAAGGTGTTGAGCGTCGTTCCGTTCGGGTACTCGAAGACCATCGCGGCGGCGTCGTAAATGTCGCCGTATTCCGGTTGTTCGACGCGTTGCATGCGACCGCCGAGCGCGAAGCAGGAAGCCGGCGGAACGTCGCGCATCGCCCAGAGGCCCTTGTCGAGCGTGTGAACGTGTTGGCTGAGCATGAAGTCGCCGGAGCAACCCGCGAAGTTGTACCAGTTGCGAACTTGGTACATCAGCTCCGTGTCGCCCTCTTGGCGCGGACGCGTCCAAAGTTTCCCGGCGAGGTAATTCAAGCGCGCCGACGTAATTTCGCCGATGGCGCCGTCGAGGATGCGCTTCATCATGTCTTGGACGTTCAGGTCGTAACGCCAGCAGAGCCCGGAAACGAGCGTTAAGCCCTTTTCTTTGGCGATTTGCGCCGACTCGACGACCGAACGGACGCCCGGCGCGTCGATGGCGTTCGGTTTTTCGGCGAAGACGTGTTTCCCCCGCTCGACGGCGTAACGCATCGAGCGCGGACGGAACGCCGCGACTTCGCAGAGCAACACGACGTCGACGCGATCGACGACTTCTTTATAAGCGTCGAGGCCCCAAAAGATTCCGTCTTTCAGGTCGACGCGGCTTTCGAATTGCGTTTGGAGCCCTTCGGCGGCGGCTTTGGCGTTCGCTTCGAACGCGTCGGCCAGCGCGACGACCTTCGTGTTCGGGTCGGCGTTCAGCGCGTTGACGATCGCTCCGCGACCGCGCCCGCCGCAACCGACGAGGCCGATTTTCAGCTCGTTGCGCTCCGCCGCGTGCACGGCGCCCCACGTCAAGCCGGTGAAGACCGTTCCGGCGATCGTTCGAGAATTCAAAATCACGTTGCGAGTAAGTTTCGAGGCCATCGTCGTCGTTCCGCGTTGTTTAAGGGTGAGACGGTTTTATTCGCTTTTTCGACAAAACCGTTAAAATCGTCAAAGTCGCCGTTTCGCCACAGAAACCGGGACTCGCCGATTACCGTTATACCAGCGACCGCCGCCCTTATCAAGAGCGCGACGCGAATTTTTTCCGTTTTTTTCTCGATAATCGCCTTTTTTTATCGAAAAAATTTCGCGCCGCCATAAAATTTACCCGCTTTCGCCCGTTTTCCCAATCTTCCGCAACCGCGCCGATCGTTTTAATCGTCGCGACCGTTTTATTCGTTTCCCCGTTTTAAAAATAAAAAAATATTTTATATTCCGTTTCGCGCCGTCGAAGTCCGCGTCAAATTTCCCAATTTGTTCGAATTCGCCGCGTCGTTTTCGAACACCGACGCCGTTTAGCGCGCTCCAACTTCGCTTTTTTTCGCGTTTTAAAAACCGCGACAAAGCGCCGTCCTTCCGACGTTTCAAAACCGCCGAAACGCCCTGCGCGTCGGTCGACGCTTTTTTGCGAAAACGCTTGACGAAAAGGAAAGCGCAAGTTATACTTAAAACGGAACGCCAAGGAGCGAAGCGCCGCCGAGCCGCCCAAAACTTTGATTTTTGCGCGGCTCCCGGTTCGTTCCCCCTCTTCGCGCTTCCTATTTTTACGAGTATTCTACGTTGTTACGTTTTCAGGGTTCGCGCCTTTTTATCGCGATCCCGCCCTATATCATACTTCACGTTATTTAAAGGAAACCCGTTATGACCTCTCAACGCAACGAACGTTCGGGCTTTACGCTCGTCGAACTGTTGGTCGTTATCGCGATCATCGGCATTTTGATCGGCTTGCTCCTTCCGGCGGTTCAGGCCGCTCGCGAAGCCGCCCGCCGCATGCAATGCACGAACAACCTGAAACAACTCGGCTTGGCCGTCCAAAACTACCACGACGCGAACAACGCCCTCCCGGCCGCCCGCTCGATGCTCGGCAAATGCGGCTACATCCACAACGGTTCGAAATCGGCGGGCGGCGGTTTCGGCGCGATCGTCCACATGCTGCCCTACGTCGAACAAAACGCCGTTTACACGGAAATCGTTTCCTACACGGAACCGTCCCGTTCGCCGCAACTCCAGCACCCGTGGAGCGGCGACTTCACCGTCGACTATCCGGCGCTCGCCACGGTGATCACCGCGTTCCTCTGTCCGTCCGACGGCAACGCGACGCAACCGTCGACCGACGGTCATAAATCGGGCCGCTGCAACTATATGTCGAGCCGCGGCGACTCGATGTGGAACAACAACCGCCACCCGGACGACGAAGGCGGCGCCGCGAAAACCGCGCACCGCGGCGTCTTCCACGTCGGCGAATTCCCGAATATGTCCGCCGTTACCGACGGCACGAGCAACACCGTCGCTTGGTCCGAATGCGTTAGCGCGATCGGAAGCGCCGGTCGCCAAATCAAAGGGAACATGATCGGCGGCCTCGGCGCGATGTACAACGGCAACTCCTTCCCGGGCCCGTGTCTCGCGATGAAAAACGGAACCGAGCTTAGCCAAGACGGGATCGCGAACCAATGGCGCGGCCAACGCTGGGCCGACGGTCAGGTTATGATCAGCGGTTTCAACACCGTTCTCCCGCCGAACTCCCCGGTTTGCTCCTACTCCGGCGACAACGTTTGGGGCGCGGCGACCGCTCAATCGAACCACAGC
>JAZNJF010000389.1:0-6497 GCA_045577885.1 Thermoguttaceae bacterium
CGCCGGTTTGAGCCTTTCGACCCGAGTCAGTTGCGAGTTCCGCAACGCCGACGCGCCCAAAATCGCCGCGACGCTCGCCGCCGAACTTAACGCCGAATTCGAACTCGACGGCGACCGCGTCGTTTTCTCGAAATAACGCGCCGTTAATCTTTTAAGCGTTCTTCTATCGAAAAGTCGTTAAAAAAAGCGAACCGAGTTCTTCGATTCGCCTTTTTTCGTTGTCAATCAACGTTAAACGCCGATCGTTCAAACGTTAAAAACGCGACGACCGTCAAATCCGTTCGCCGCGTCTTCTTTTTCGTCCGTTATATCGGGCTCAACGTTCGAAACTCGGTTCGCGGTTCGGGCCGGCTTGCGAGTAATCGAACGGAACGAAGCCGATCTTCTCCGCCGGGGAGCCCGGTTTCAAACGGAAATCGTTCGCGTCCGGGTCGACGAACAGCGGGTCGGCGACGAGTCCGCCGGCGTCTTGCCCGCTCTCTTGCGCCCAAGCGTCCCGCGTTTTCCCGACGAAGGTCGCCTCGCCCCCCGCGTTGAACCAAAGGTTCGAGCGGTACTCGGCTTTCGCCTTGTCGGCGTTGTACCCAAACGCGACGCCGTCCTTCCAATAAACGATATTTCGTTCGAAAACGATCGAAAGGTGCGGCACAATTCGAGTGATCGCGACTTGGTGCGCCGGGCCGCCCTTGGCCGGATTCGCTTTGCTCCGCGCTAAAATGTTGTTGCGAACGACGTTATCCTTCCCGTAATGTTGGTGAAACGAGCCGTCCATACAGTCGTAAACGAGGTTGTTTTCGAGCAAAATCCCCTCGCTTCCCTCGTCCGGGTAAAGCCCCCAACCTCCGTAACCGTAAGACTCGACGTCGAAAATCACATTGTTGCAGACGCGCGTCCCGGTTTGCGTTCCGAGCGTGTAAACGCCCCCCATATCGGCGAGTTTCCCCTGCCCGATCTTGTGAATCCGATTGAATTCGATTCGGTTGCGGAACGCGTGCCCGCCGTTGTACCCCCAAACCCAACCGACCGAAACGCCGGTGTAAAAGAAGTCGGAAATATCGTTATGCAAAATCGCGATTTCTTCCGTATTTTGCCCAATCCAAACCGCCGTCGCCGACGCGTGGAAGCGTCCGCCTTGCGTAATCCAACAATTTTCGACGACGTTGCGAACGTCCATCTTCCCGCCGCCGACGCGGACGCCCCCGGCGCCGAGGTCGTAAAGGTCGGCGTTTCGCATCGCGCAATCGGAACAATTCTTGAACCAAAGGCCGTATTCGCCGACGTGCGCGACGTTGCAACCGTCAAAAACGATATTTTCGGCGTCGTTAACCGTCAAAACGGCGCGCGTGAAGAACGCCGATTGCGCCGGTTCGAACTGCGTCGGGCCCGGTTTCGCCAAATCGCCGGTAATCGCGACGTCGAGCCCCGCCGGGCGCATATGTTCGTCGAGTCGCGGCGAGTCGGTATAAGCGAAACTAATATTATCGAAACGAATATCGGCGACTTTCTTATCTTGCGTCCCGGCGACGACGAGCAAACGGGCCAACCCGGCGACCGGCGCGACGAAACGGGCGGAGTCGAGCGTTTCGCCGTCGAGCGGTCGATAATAAACGGCGTTTTCGGCGCCCGCGTAAAACCATTCGCCCGGCGCGTCGAACGCCGTTCGCAAATTTTCAAGATAATAAAGGGACGAATCGCGCCAAGGATTCCAAGACTTCATCGCCCCGCCGCGAGCGAGAAGCGCGTTCCGCTCCGGCGCGAAGCCAAGCAAAATGCGGCGCGTCGTGTCCCAATGATGGTGAACGACGAACTGCGCGAACCGGAGTTCCGCCGCCGGGATTTCGGCCAACCGAAGCGCGTCGAGGTCGCCCGGTTTCGCCCGAAGTTCTTGCGCCGTCGAGTCGGTCGGAGCGCGGCGCGTTTGCGGATCCATCGACGCTTCCTCCCAAATCGACGCGGGACGGAGGAAGTCGCCGCCGTTCGGGAAGCGGGCTCGGGTCGCGCGGCGTTCCGAAACGAAAAGTTGCTCGAAGTAGACGGGAGCGCCGTCGATTTTCGGGAGTTCGGCGCGCCAAACTTCGCCGGTCGCGTTCGGAAACGCGCTCTTTTCGGCGTCGGTCGCGACGCGCCAACCGCCGATTTCGCGTCCGCCGAAGACGGTCGTCTTCCCGGGAACGCCGACGAAACGGGTTTTCGAGTCGCGGACGTCCAGCTCGAACGGGACGGTTCGCGGAAACTCGCCTTCGCCGAGCCGAATTTGGAAAACGCCGTCGCTTTCCGCCTTCCCGGCTTCCGCTCGAGCGGCCCGAACAGCGTCGCGGGCCCGTTCCAACGTCGCGAACGGCGCGGTTTCCGTTCCGACGTTCGCGTCGTTCCCGTTCGGCGAAACGAAAAACTCGCCGACGACCGCCTCTTTCGCCGTTTCCTTCCCGAAAAGCGACGCGTTTTCAGCCGCCGCGCCCCCAAGCGCTCCAATAAACGTCGCGCTCAACAAAATTCGATACAATTTGCGCATAACGTTTCCTTTCTCGTCGATAAAAGGCAAATCCCAACTTGAAAAAACGCTTAAATTCGATAAAATCGCCTCCAAGCGTCCGGACGCCGACGTTCGATCGTCGCGCCCGACGAGCAAATTAAGAATCAACGCGGCAAAATCGAAGCGCTATTCAATATTCGCCGCGTTTTAAATAAAGACGTTCTAATCGACGCGACGTCCGCCCCCTTCCGACGACGTTTCGCCGCGCCTCGCCGCTAGCGTCGCGAACGCCGAACTTTTGACGTCGACGTCCGCCGCGAACATTTTGACAAATTTAACGGTTCTTTCGTTTTTAGCAATCTTTCAAATCCGTTCGGACGTCCCCGCTCGGCCCAAATCAGTCCCATTCTTGCGCTTCGAAGAGACGTTGGACGTACTTCGAGAGAATATCCGTTTCAATATTCACTTTATCGCCGATTTTGCGCGAACCGAGCGTCGTTTCGGCCAAGGTGAACGGAATCAGCGCGACGCTGAAGAGTTCCGGCTCGCAACGCACCAACGTCAAACTGACGCCGTCGACCGCGACCGAGCCCTTCGACGCCATATTCTTCGCCAAATCTTTCGGAATGCGGAAATAATAGTCCGCGCACTCGCCGTTATGATCGTCAATCTTTACCAACTCGGCCAAGCCGTCGATATGCCCGCTGACGAAGTGTCCGCCGAGACGCGCGTTCGACGCCAACGCTCGCTCCAAATTGACCGGCGAACCTTCGACCAAATCGCCGAGGTTCGTTCGCGAAAGGGTCTCCGGAACCGCTTGGAACGAAAGCGTCGTCTCCGTTTTCGCAACGACCGTCAAGCAACAACCGTTCACCGCGACGCTGTCCGAAACCTCGACGCCGCTCGCAATTTTCGGCGCCTCGATCTCGAGCGTGCAAATCGGCCCCTCGACGACGATACGCGCGACTTTCCCCAACGTTTCGACAAGCCCTGTAAACATCTTCAACTCCTCGGCGCCGCGCCGCGCCCTTATTTTCTCTCGGTATGAAACGAAAAATCGTCAAATTTTAGTTTTTCTACTTGAATGACGCTCGCGTTCGCTTTGGCGCGTCGAACCGCCGAACGTTTTCACTCCTAAATTATAACACAAACGGCTCGATTTTAAAAGAGTCAAAAGAATATTTGTCTTTTTTAGTTAACGCTCATTTTTCTAACTTGACAAAATCAAAGGAACGAGGATAATTATAAACGATTTATCAAAAATCGAGTTTTTTCAAAGAACCAACGCAAAACCTTTCTTTCGAAAAAATTCGTAATAATTAAAAGAATGGTTTGCCGGATTAAGGATAGACAATTATCGTTTTCCGCGCGTAATGTTTTTTTGAGCCGTTAGCGCGCAACAAAAATCTTAAAAAAAACAAATTCCCGCCTTCGCGTATTTTAGCAATATTCGAGCAAGCATTCATTCCCTTCGTCGTTTTACCTATCATTAGAAAAGAGGCTTTTTATGCGTTCCCACATGACTCGCGGCGTCGACGTTCGCCTTCTTGCGGCCTCAAAATCGGGCGATTTATCGAAAGCGGTTAACCTCGTCAAACGCGGAGCAAACGTTAAAACGCGAAGTCCTAAAAACGAAACGCCGTTGCATTGCGCCGCTCGGAGCGGTCGGATTGCGCTCGTCCGTTATTTTCTCAACTTAGGCGCCGATCTGAACGCGCGAGCGCTTCGAGGCGCGTCGGTTTTGCGCTTCGCGGCGCAGTCCAAAAATCGCAACCTCGTTCGTTGGCTTTTTGAAGAAAAAGGAGCGCGCTTCGCGGACGCCGCCGACCTTAACGCCGCTCTTTTCGGCGCGCTCGCCAAAGGCGATTACCCGATGGCGCGTCTACTGGTCAATTACGGCGCCGACGTTCGGGCGCTCGGTTGGCGTTCGCAGACGACGCTTCACGTCGCGGCGCGACGCGGCGACGTCCGCTCCGTCGTTTGGCTCGTCAAAAAAGAAAAACTTTCCCTTAACGTTAAAGACGAATTCGGGAAAACGCCGATCGATCTCGCCTCGACCGCCGAAATTCGCGAATATTTGCAACGCCGCCTTTCCTCCGACGCCCCCGACGACGCGCAATAAAAACGAACGGGTAAAATAGCGAAAGCGCGCAAAATAAAACGGCGTTTATCGTTCGCGACGATATTTCGCCGTTGTTTTTATATTGCGACGTTTAATTCAACGTCGCGTCGTTATCCGCCGTTAAATTTTGGCGCAACCAAGCGGCGAACGCCCAATGATCGTCGAAATATACGTCAGCAACTTGCCTAATCGTTTCTTTTCGCCTATCTTCCGTCGGATCGTAAATCGCGACGACGAAATATCCGGCTTTTTTCGCCGTTTCGACGGCGTGCAACGCGTCTTCGACGACGATCGTTTCGTCGAGCGGCGTTCCTAAAAACTCGCGAGCGACCTCGAACACCTTCGCCGACTCCGCCTTTCCGACGCGAATCCCCGGATCTTTACAAGAGAAAAGCGCGCTAAAGAAACCGAGCGCGTCGTTGCGCCGAAGTCCCGCCGTCGCCAATTCCGCCGAAGTCGCGGTCGCAAGCGCCGTCCCGACGCCCCGTTCTTTTAGGAGCCGAAGCGTTTCGCGAGCGCCCGGTTTGAGCGCCGCTTCCTCGTTGTAAAGCGTTATAAGACGCGCTTTCATCGTTTCGACGATCTCCGCCAACTCGATTTTCAGCCCGTATTCGCTCCGGAAAAATTCCGCGCTTTGCCGCAAACTCATCGTCGAGAGCCGCTCGGTCAGCTCCGGTCCCGCCTCGACCCCGCGAAGGCGCAAATATTCGAGTCCAAGCGCGTTCCACTGCGTCATCGTGTCGAGAAGCGTTCCGTCGAGATCGAAAATCGCCCCGCTTAATCGCTTTAACCGTTTTAATCCGTTTTCTTGCATTCTTTTATCTCTTCCGCGTCTAACGCGCCGCTTCTTTATTTTACTTAAACCCGCTTTTTTACCGTCAAAATCGCCGCGGCCGGTCAATTTTCCGCAAACCGCCGCGTCAAACGGTCGAGTTCCCGCGTCGCCTTTTCAACGTCGCCGCTCCCGAAAATCGCCGAAACGACCGCGACGCCGACGATTCCGGTTCCGCTCAACCGTTCGACTTGCGCCGCGCCGATCCCGCCGATCGCGACGACCGGAACGGAAACCGCGTCGCAGATCGCCCGCAACGTTTCGAGCGAAACGGCGTCCGCGTCCGCCTTCGTCGACGTCGGAAAAATCGCCCCGACGCCGAGATAATCCGCGCCGCGCTCAACCGCAAGTTTCGCGTCCGCAACCGTTTGCGCCGAGACTCCGAGAATTCGATTCGACCCGAGCGCCCGACGCGCTTCCCCCGCTTCAAGGTCGCGTTGGCCGACGTGCAATCCGTCCGCGTCGCATTCGAGCGCGACGTCGAGCGCGTCGTCGATAATTAACGGAACGTCAAACCGCTCGCAAAGCCGTTTGACCGCGACCGCTTCGCGCAGGAACTCGTCGGCGCTCAAATTTTTCTCGCGGAGCTGAACGACCGTCGCGCCGCCGCGAAGCGCCGCTTCAATTTGCGTTTCCAACGCTCGAACCGCTTCGTCGCCGGTCTTCGCGCCGAGCCAAGCCCGGTCGGTAACGGCGTAAAGTCGCAACGCTCGCCGCAACGCCGCCGCGTCGCCTCGTTTTAAAGCCGTCAGATCTTCGCCCATCGTTCCATTTCCCTTATCTTTCCCTTTTTACGCGACCGCTCGACTCGACGCATTTTGTTTTTTCTCGCTTTTTCTCGCTCAAACGCCGCTCCAAGTCTCCGCTTCGACGCGCGAAAGTTCGGCAAAACGCTCCGGCTCCGTCGTCGAGGCCGCGTCGATTAACTCCGTTCGAAAAGTCGCGGTTCCGCCGCCCCGCTCGACCGTTCGCCGTTCCGCAATTTCGCCGCAAACGCCGAACGCCGCCGTCGCCGCGACCGCCGCCTCCCAAACTCGCGCCCGATTCGCCGCGACGCAAGCGCCGAGAAC
>JAZNJF010000390.1:0-7088 GCA_045577885.1 Thermoguttaceae bacterium
TCGCCGGAAGCCGACGCGGTTCCGCTCGTCGCGTTCGTGAAATCGGCGTTCGTCGAATATTCGTAAGCGTAGCTCGAAGCGTTCGCGACGAAGCCGATATTGAACGTAATCGTCGATTCGTCGACCGGCGTCGCCGAAACGCTCGGAGCCGGCAAGTCGACCGAGTCCGTCGAAGCGGAAACCGGCGCCGACCAAGCCGAATCGAGGTACGCGTCTTCGCCAACCGCCATCGCTTGGAAGTAATATTTTTGGCCCGGTTGCAAACCGGAGATAACAAACGAACCGGCGGTCGTCGTTTCCACTTTCGCCGCGCTCGCCAACCCGGCTTCGCTCGTCGCGTAACGATAAACGTAGGACGTCGCGTTATCAACCGCGGCGAAGGAAAGCACAAGCGTCGAAGAGTCGTCGGTTTCCGAAAGCGAAACGCTCGGGGTCGGCGGATTCAAAACGACTTGTTGCGTCGTCTCGGAAGTCGAGGACCAAGGCGAATCCAAGTTGGTTCCGGCGCCGACCGCGTAGGCGCGGAAGTAGTATTTCGTATAAACGTTCAAACCGGTCGCGTTAATCGTTCCGGCTTCGGCGATTTTGCCGCGCGTCGCGTCCGAGAAGTCGGCGTTCGCCGAATATTCGTAAACGTACCCGACGGCGCCCTCGACTTCGTTAATCGCGAACGCGATTTCCGTCGAACTCGTCGCTTTCGCTTCAACGACCGGCGCGGCGAGCGGTCGAGCGGTCGCGGTGAAGTCGGCGACTTCAGACCATTCCGAAACGTCCGAAAGGTCGCGTTCGGCGCGGACGCGAACGAAGTACGTCGTGTTCGGCTCGATACCGGAAAGGGTCGCCGCTTCGACGTTTTCCCCGACTTGCGCGGCCCACGTCCAGTTTTCGCCGTCCGTCGAAATTTCGACGCGGAACCCGAGTTCGGCGTAAGATTTGTCTTCCCAAGTAACGACGACGGTTCCGGCTTTGGCGTTGTAACCGCTGAAAGCGACGTTTTCCGGCGCGCGAATCGCTTCGTAGAACGGAACGGAACTGGACTCCAAGGCGCCGATATCGATTTTATCGTCGATCACGCGGACGTAGCGGATAAAGTCGTAATCGATCGGATTCGCCGTCGGGCCCCAATTACCGTCCGCGTCGTAACCGTAAAGAACGGCGTATTCGACGTTCCCGGCGTCGATCGCGGGCGAACCTTCGGCCAACGCGTACTTCGTTCCGTTCGCTTCGGTAAAGAGCGGTTGCGACTTATCGTAGACGATATTTCCTTCGTCGAGATCCCAACCGTCGAAAGTCGACAGGTTGTTGCGCCCTTGCATATCGACGGAATAACCGTTGATCCAGAAACTCCCGAGTTGCCAACCTTCATGAACGTCGATATCCGCCGCCGAACCGGAACCGTCTCCGGAACCGGCGTCGGAAATATTTTCAGCAATAATCGAGTTATAAATCTTGACCGTCAAATGGCCGGCGCGGGAGTTCGCCAAAATCCCGGAACCGCGGTAACCGGCGATATTGCGCGCAATCGTCGAGTTCACGATCGTCAAACTACCGGAGTCGACGTTAATCCCGCCGCCGTCGTTGCAACCGACAAGACTTTGACTTCCCTGCGTCGGGGCGCCGTTCTCGACGACAAGGCTGTTCGAAAGATGCACGTCGCCGCCGGCGACAAAGAACGCGCCGCCGTACCAAGCGGAGTTGCCGCTATACAGCGTGTTGATCGAGCGGAAAACGCCGCCGTTCGCGCTGACCGCGCCGCCGCCCCCGGAATACAAACCGGTCGCGACAATCTTATTTCCGCGGAAATAGCAGTCGACGACTTCGACGAAACCGTCGAAAACGCGAATCGCGCCGCCGTGATGCGCGCCGCCGTCGTTGCCTTCAAAAATCGTGTTCGACGCGCGAATTTCGCCGGCCGCCGCGATCGCGCCGCCGCCCCCGATCGAACGAGAGTTCGAAAGGACGCACGCTTCAAGCGACAGTTTCGCGCCTTCCGGAACGTAAACCGCGCCGCCGTGAAACTCGGAAGTCATCGGCGTGTTTTGGTCCAGTCCTTCCGGCAACGCGTCGCCCGACGTCCAGTCGCGGCAAATCGAGCCGTCCGTCATTTTCACGCCGATAAGCGAAAGATCCGCGCCTTCGGCGAGTTCGAAAATCCGCGTGGAACCTTGCCCGTCGAGCGTGAGGCCCGCGCAGTCGACGTCGTAAATGAGGTTCGGCAGGTCTTCAAAGCGATAGAGATCGTAAGCGCTGATCGTCAAGGCTTTATCGACGACGATAGGCTTGGACAGCGCGATCGTCGCGTCTTGCAGCGACGCGTCGAATTTGATCGTGTCTCCGGCGACGGCGTTTTCGACGGCGTAACGGAGCGTCCCTTCGCTTCCGTCGTCGAGCGTCGACGTAACGAGCCAAGTTTGCGCTTCTTCCGCGGTCGTTTCGATTTCCGCGGCGGAGAACGCCGACATATCGATCGGCGCGTTTTCGTTAAGCGTCGCGACCATTTCCGCCGCGAGGGCTGCGTCGGCTTGCGCGGCGTCGTTCCAAGTCGTCGCCGACAAGAGTTCGCGGTTTTCCAGTTGTTCGAGTCGCAACGTTCGTTTTTGCAGGGCGTTCAATTTCATCGTGCTTTTCCTTTTCACCACCGTCGTAATCGTCTTTGAGAACTGAGAAATCGCCTAAACGACGTCGTCGGGAGGCGTCTCCTAATTATCAGCGTAAACACGTTATTTTTAACATCTTACATCGTCAGGCGGGGGGACGCGGTATTAGCGTCGAGCGATGTAATTTTTACAATTATAATCGTATTAGTCGAAATTTTCAAGCAAAATATCCCCCTTATTTTGAAAATTTCCCAAAAATATTTGAAAATTTCCCCAAAATACAATTAGTCTTATTTAATCTTAAAACAAGTCGTCAAACAATTTTCCAATAATAATAATAATAATAATAATAATAATAATAATAATAATAATTTCTTTTGCGAACAGTATTCTATTTTGACAAAAAATTTGCCCGTCGAGTTTTTCGCTCGACGGGCGGTTTCGCTAGCTAACGTTTTTCGCGTTCAACGCGACGCAAGCGCCGCCGGGACGCCGTTTAACGCTTACTCCATCCGGCCTTTATACGTCTTGGCGCGTTCGACCAAGTCTTTGTTCGCGCTCTTTTCGATAACGATATCGAGGCCCTTTTCGGCGAGTTCCGGGAATTGCTTGCGCAGAATCGTGTCGTGAGCGTGCGCGACGATCGCTTCGTAAGCGGCTTCCGCGACGTCTTTATCGTCGGCGCATTCGATCGCGAATTTGAACGAATCTTCGTAACGGTTCGCGGCCAAACGCGACAAAACAAGTTTCTTCTCGTCGGCGCGAGTCGCGCCCTTGTACGCGACCTTCAGCTTCGCCAGCTTTTCTTCGCGGGTCAGCTTGATTCCGATTTGATCGTCCGGAAGCGAAATAACGCGAATGTAAGCGCGCAAAACGGCGATCTTTTGTTGCGGCGCGAAAGCGGGCGAGTTGAGGATCTCTTCCATTTTCGCGGCGAACTGACCGTCGGCCCAAACGTTCAACGCGGCCAAACCGACGGCGCGCATGTTCGGATCGTTCGAGTCGAGCGCTTTTTCAATCGCGGCTTTCGCGGCGTCGCCCCCGACGCGAGCGGCGATCGGGTAAACGAACGCCGGAGACATTTTGTCGGCCAACGCGAGGACGGAGGTCGCGTCCTTAGCGCAAAGGGCGGCGACGAGGTTCGCGGCCGCGTCGCGATCTTTGCCGCGCGGGAAACGAGCGACCGATTCGAGCAGCTTCGGCATGTCGTCGGTCGTCGCGAGCTTGCAGACGCGTTGCATCAGCGCGAGGCGGTTCGGGCACTCGGCGGCGGTCGTTTTCGCGAAGATCGCCGGACGCACGTCGACGGCGCGGTTCGAGAGGATCGTTACCAAGTCGCCGAATTGTTCGTCGTTCGCCGCTTTGCCGAGGCAGTCGACGAGCGCGTCGTCGAAACCGTCGGCGACGACGAACCCGGCCAAACGGACGGCCAAGCCGCGATCTTTGCCGAGCCATTCGACGAAAACGGCGGCGTCTTCCGCGGTCGCCATCTTCTCAAGCGCGACGAAACCGGCGCGTTGCAGGCTCGCGTTTTCCGATTTCAGCGCTTTAAGGGCGTACGGACGGTATTTTTTATCGTTGCGCGCGGTCAGCCCGGCGAGCGTTTGTTCTTTCGTCCAGTCGTCGAGTTCGTCGTACTTCGCGAGCCACTTTTCGACGTCGGCGTCGGACGCTTTCGAGACGGCGGCCGGCCAACTCGGTTCGACCGATTCGAAGTCGAAAATCGGCGCTTTGCGGCAGGTCAGCGCGGCGGCGACGGCGGGAATATCCTTCGCGGCTTCCAACGCTTTCAACGCGGCGTCGCCCGGAATTTTCGCGAGCGAAGCGGCGGCCGCGTCGACGACGCGTTGTTTGTCGCTTTTGAGACATTCGGCGATCGCCGGGACTTGCGCGTCCGTTCCGATAACGCCGAGTTGTTCGAGAAGCCAAGCCTTCGTTTCGTCCGAGACGTCCGCTTTCAACGCGTCGACGGCGAAAGCGCAAAGGTCGGCGATTTTCGCGGCGTCCTTCGCTTGTTGCGCGTCGAAGATCATTTGACGGTATTCGTCGCGCGCCTTAAACATCGGCGTTTCGGAGTGCGGGTTGACCAGTTCGCCGACGTAAACGCCGCCCTTGCCGGTAACGACGTCGCGCTCCGCCGAGAAGTCGCGGGAATTCAAACGAGCGAGCAAATCGCCGAAGTCGGCGCCGTAAACGTTCGCGGAGCCGAGCGCCAACGCGAGCGCCAACATAATCGAATATTTTTTCATCGTATGCAACCTTTTATTCTTTCCAGTTTCGATTTTCAATTTATTCAAACGGGTTCTAACGAGTCTCGCCGCCGCGCTCAAACTTCGATTTGATACGGGGCGCGTTGAACCTTCGAAACCATCGCGGTCGCCTCGCGGTCGCCAACAAATTCCATTTTTTCCTTGTCCCAAACGAGCTTGCGCTTGAGTTTGTATGCGATGATGCACATGTGGCCGTAGTCCGAAACGTTCGCGCCGTAGAAAACGTCTTGGAACGGACGGGTGCGATGACGAACGCAGTAGAGGAAATCGTCCGCGATGTTGTCCGCGCCGCCGCTGTAACGACGAACGTTAACCGCTTTCAACGGGCGGAGTTGCGGGTTCGCGCCGTGGTTGAATTCGCCCTTCGTCCCGACGATGCGGATGCCGCCGCCTCCGGAGTGGTAGAATTTGACGCCGTTTTCCATCAGGATCATCGCGCCGTCGGTCGGGTTCTCTTCCGTATGCGGCGCGTAAACTTCTTTCGGCGCGACGTGGTCCATTCCGCAAGAATAAAGGGCGCCGCCGAAGTTGTGGCCGCCCCAGTCGCCGAGACCGCCGGTGCCGAACGCCGTGTTATAACGCCAAGTCATCGGGTCGATCGCGCGCTTGCTGTACTCGAAATACGGGGCTTGGCCGACCCAAGCGTCCCAGTCGAGTTCCTTCGGGCACGGTTCCGGATCGTAGGTGCGTTCCGACGGCGCGCCGCCGCAACCGGCGTAAATTTCCTTGACTTCGCCGATGGCGCCGGACATAATAATCGGCGCCATGTAGTGCCCGTAGTCTTCCATAACGCGTTGCGAACCGCTCGAAACGACGCGGTCGTACTTGCGGGCCGCCTCGACGATTTGACGGCTTTCCATCAGCGAGAAAGTGAGCGGTTTTTCGCAGTAGACGTCCTTCCCTTTTTTACAGGCGTCGATCGTCATGCGCGTGTGCCAGTGGTCCGGCGTCGAGACGGAAACGACGTCGAGTTCCGGCATATCGTACATTTCTTGATAATATTGGAACGTTTTCACGCCGTTTTCTTCTTTCGGCAGACGGCGCGTGTCGATATCGCAGTACGCGCAGAAACGGGCGCCCGGACGATGCCCGACGTTGCTGCGTCGCGTCCCGAGCCCGATCAAACCGACGTTGATCGTTTCGCTCGGCGGAAAATGACCGTCTTTACCGAGAACGCGCCCCGGAACGAAGAGCGGAAGCGAACAGGCCGCCGCCGCGCCGATGAACTTGCGTCGAGAAATTTGCGTCTTTTTAGTCATACGAATATGCCTCTCGAAAAAAATGAATCGTTCTCGCGCCGGATTCGACGACGCCGAAATCCGGAAGAAAGCCCTATTTTAACCGCTCGAACCCGGAAAGTCAAAGAAATTTTCGCAAATTTTCGGAAAACAACCGAAAAAATCGAAAAAACGCGCTCGTTTTCGCCGTTTTCCCCTTCGCTCCGCTTCCGCTTCCCGCTCTTTATTAATAAATAAGGAAAAAACGCCGATAAAAGAACGACGCTTCCGAAGCGTCGCGCGCTCGCCGTCGATTATCGACGCCGTTTTCCGAGAATCAAACCCGTTATTGCCGCTAAAACCGTTATGTCCGCCTCCGCTTCCGCCGACGCCCGCTCGACCGCTCGACTCGCCGCTTTCCGCCGCCTCCGCGAAACGCCTTGGCGATACGTCTTTTCGATTTCCGGAGGCGGTTCGGCGTTTTTATCCGATTATTTGTCGATTCCCG
Source organism: Thermoguttaceae bacterium (assembly GCA_045577885.1). Taxonomy (GTDB): domain Bacteria; phylum Planctomycetota; class Planctomycetia; order Pirellulales; family Thermoguttaceae; genus RUG369. Next base: position 6,593 of record JAZNJF010000390.1, read on the forward strand.
GCGCGTCGGCGTCCTTTTTGGAAGGCTTGATTCCCTATTCGCCGGAAGCGACGAACGCGTTTTTGGGATTCCGCCCCGAGAACTACTCGTCCGAACGAACGGCGCGACTCTTAGCTTCGGCGGCGTTGCGTCGAGCGCGAACGTTGGCCGCCGCGGCGCAAGAAACAAGAAAACCGGACGAAAACCTAAATATCAAAAACCGTCTTTTTAACGTCGCCCCGCTTTCGCCGCTCTCCGCGACCAACGCCAAGACTCCGGAAAACCGCGACGAAAACAAGAAAATCAAAAAACCCGGAAATTTCGACCTTTCCGCGTTTTTTCTCGTCGGCGTCGGCGCGACCGCGTCTCTCGTTTCCGAGCGTCCGAAACGGGGCGAACACCGGATTTTTTGCGCGGTCGAGACGCTTTTCGAAACGTTTTCCGCGACGCTGACGCTCGACAAAGGCGCCCGCGACCGCGCCGCCGAAGAACGGCTCGCCGCCGACTTTATTTTGAC
>JAZNJF010000391.1:0-2604 GCA_045577885.1 Thermoguttaceae bacterium
TGTCTTCCTAAGACCGCTTGGCCTCCGACTTGGAACGCCGACGCGACCTTCAACCTCGGCGTTTGTTCCGCCAACGGCGACGGCGTCGAAAAAAACTCCGCCGAAGCCGTTCGCTTATACCGCCAAGCCGCCGAATTAGGCGACGACGCCGCAATGTGCAACCTCGGCGTCCGTTACGCGAACGGCGACGGCGTCGAAAAAGACTCCGTCGAAGCCGTTCGACTCTACCGCCAAGCCGCCGAATTAGGGAACGCCGACGCGACGTTCAACCTCGGCGTTTGTTACGCGAACGGCGACGGCGTCGAAAAAGACTCCGTCGAAGCCGTTCGTTGGTTCCGCCAAGCCGCCGAATTAGGCGACGCCGCCGCCAAGCGCAACCTCGGCGTTTGCTACCAAAACGGCGACGGCGTCGAAAAAGACCTCGACGAAGCCGTTCGCTTATACCGCCAAGCCGCCGAATTAGGCGACGCCGCCGCAATGTTCAGCCTCGGCGAATATTACGCCGACGGTTTCGGGTTCAATCCCGATCACAACCCCGAGGAAGCGGCGAAATGGCTCCGCAAAGCCGCGCGACTAGGCGTCGAAGAAGCGGACGAGATACTCGCGGAAATCCAATACCGCCTCGACGACGTCGAAGACGAAAACGCGATCTCCAACGAACCCGCCCCCGAAAACGACGCCGAAACGCTCCGCAAGTTGCGCCAAGCCGCCGAACAAGGCGACGCGCAAGCGGCTTACGCGCTCGGTTTCGCTTGCCAATTCGGGCTCGGCGTCGAAAAATCGCCGACGCAAGCCTTTTATTGGTACCGCGAAGCCGCTTCGTTCGGCGACGCCGAGGCGACCGCCAATGTCGCCGCTTGTTACGCCAACGGTTTCGGCGTCGACCGCGACCCGCTCGAAGCCGCCCGTTGGCTCCGCCGAGCCGCCGAATTAGGCGACTTCGAAGCGCGCCGCCGTCTCGAAGAACTCGACTAAACCGCGTCGCTAAAGCGGACGGCGAAGCGTCGCGGCGCTTCCAACGGAAATCGCGTTCCCAACGATTAAGCGTTCGTCGAAACGGCGGACGCTTTTTCTTTTCGCTTTCCCGCCGATTTTGCGCCGTTTTCCTATTTCCGCTATTTTTGCGTTCCGGCGGCGGCGCGTCGTTTTTTTCGCTCTTTTTTGGAAAAAGGGACGCTTTTTTCTTGCTTTCGAGAACGAATATATATATTAGATTTAGCGACGCCGCGACGCTCTTCTCGCGCCGTTTACCCCGCTTCTTTATTTTCTCTATTTTTCCAAAAGGAGCCGCCCCAATGCAATACCGCTTCGAAGATTTGGTCGAATTGGTCGAATTGAACCCGCAATTTTTTCAGGTTTCCACCGAACGCGGCGGAATCGCCGAAATGACCGACAATCCGCCCGGCGCGTCCGAAAAATCGATTTTGGCGGCGGAGGCGGCGCTCGGCGTCAAGTTCCCGTCCGACTTCCGTCGTTATTTGGCGAAATGGGGTAATTTGGGTTGGGACGGCGTAGAGTTTTTCGGAATCGTCGACGATAATCCCAACGCCAAGTACTCGAACGTCGAGAACGAAACGCAATACGTCCGCGAAAATGGCGCGCTTCCGGAAAATTACGTCGTTATCGTCAACGAAGACGGCGACGAGTATATTTGCGTCGACGTCAACCAACCGGAAGGCGCGATCGTTACTTGGGATTTCTTCGAGCGAGAATTCGTCGACCGCTATTACCAACGCCCGAGTTTCGTCGATTATTTGATCAACGAGTTCGTTTCGCAAGCGGAAGACCTCGAAGAGGAAGTCGGCGAGCCTATCCGCTGGCCCGCGTCGATCGACCCAAGCGTCGACCCTTACGCGGACGCCGACTAAGACGACGAAGACTAAAACGCCGCCGAAGAAGCGCGTCCCCGCCGCCGACAAAAAAAGCGTTCGCCCCGACGACGAACGCTTTTTCTTTTTTCGCTATTTCGCTTATTTTACGCCGTTTCACGCGGTTTCGTCCGGCGTTTCGTTCGTTTTCGTCGTTTCGACGTCCGCTCCAACCGCTCCAACCGTTCCAACCGCGCCGCCGTCGCCGTTGTTGCGCTCTTGCCGCTCCGTCCAAATTCGGAACGCTTGCGCCAAAATAATCCCGGTCGCCATACAGCCGAACGTGTACGACGCGCAGAAAAGCGACGCTTCCGGCAAGTCGGCGAAGTACCGCGCCGCCAACGCCGTCCCGAGTCCGGCGTTCTGCATACCGACTTCGATCGTCAGCGCCCGGCGCATTCCGCCGTCGAGCCCGATCGCCGCGCCGCCGAAGTAACCGGCCAGGTACCCGCCGACGTTCAGGAACGCGAACGCGCCCAAAAGCGCCGGAGTCAGCGACGACAAGGACGCGGCGTTTTTCGCGACGACCGCCGCGATAATCCAAATAATCGCAACGTTTGCAACGATTTCCGCCAATCGTTCCGCGCTCCTTTGCCACCAGCCGAAAAGTCGCGAGAGTCCGAACCCCAGCCCGACCGGCGCGACGACGGTTATCAGCAAATTCAGCATCACGTCGCCGACCGGAAGCGAAATTTTTTCGCCGCTCAAGAAAAACGCCAACGTCAACGGCGCGACG
>JAZNJF010000392.1:0-6200 GCA_045577885.1 Thermoguttaceae bacterium
GGAACGGAGCGGAACGGAGCGGAACGGAGCGGAACGGAGCGGAACGGAGCGGAACGGAGCGGAACGGAGCGGAACGGAGCGGAACGGAGCGGAACGGAGCGGAACGGAGCGGAACGGAGCGGAACGATTCCAAAAACGGCAAGAAAATAAAAAAGTCTCGCTTCAACGCGAGACTTTTCTAAACGGAGAGGACAGGATTTGAACCTGCGGAGCCCTTACGGGCTCACGGGTTTAGCAAACCCGCGCATTCGACCACTCTGCCACCTCTCCAAACTTATATTATCATTATACCCGATTTTGACGCAAACGCAAGCCCCCGTTTTAACTTTTTTCGACTTTTTTTTGAATGCTTTGGGGGAAGAAGGAATAAGGAAGAGTCGGGAAGCGGAGCGCGTTAAGCCTTAACGGTTAGGGACGCTTTGTCGGGCAAGACGCGTTGCGACGACGCGAGGAGAACGTTTTTAAAGGGGCCCAAGTCGCGGACGTTGCGAAAATTCAAACGAGCGCGAGCGCCGTCGCTCCTGAAAACAACGCAAGAAATAAAAAAGTCCCGCTAAATAGCGAGACTTTTCGGAGCGGAGAGGACAGGATTTGAACCTGCGGAGCCCTTACGGGCTCACGGGTTTAGCAAACCCGCGCATTCGACCACTCTGCCACCTCTCCAAAACTTATATAAACAGTATACGCGATTTTTCTTTTTTTTCAAGCGGTAATTTTAGATTTTCTCTAAAATTTTAAAGAAAAAAGAAACGTCGCTTTCAAAACGCGAAAACGCGCCGCGACGACGAAAGAAAAATTGACGATCGTCGTTGCGAACGCGTTCGGTTTAAACGCCTCGACTAGCGCGCTTTTTTCGCGGTTTTGGCGGCTTTCGGAGCTTTAGCGGCTTTTTTCGTCGCTTTGGCGGCGCGCTTTTTGCGTTCGGTTTGAACTTGCGCGACCATCATTTTGCCCGGTTTGAAGGCGACGGTTTCGTGTTCGTCCACCCAAACTTCGACGCCGGTGCGCGGGTTGCGAGCGTTGCGAGCGGCGCGACGTTTCACGGCGAAAACGCCGAAGTTGCGGAGTTCAAGGCGACCCGTCTTCACCAAAACTTCGATGATCGCGTCGAACGTCGTTTGAACGACTTCTTTAGCTTCTTGTTGCGAAAGTCCGGTTTTATCGGAGACCAAACGAACGACTTCCTTTTTGGTCATATTATTCCTTTCTTAATGCGCTTCGACGAAATGCGTCGTTAAAACTTGCCGACTCAAACGGTCGGACGAGTTATTGTTTTTAAGTTCAGTATGGAAAACATTTTAAAACGAACGTCCGGTTTGTCAAGCGGTTTTCGTCGTTTTTTTTATTTTTTAGGCGTATTCTAAGTTATTTTTTTAGAACACGTTGTCGAATATTTCGGCAAATTCGGCAAAAAGCGCGAAACGTTCGAAAAATGTTCGCCGTCGCTAAAAAAACGTCGCGTTCCAAAAATTGAACGCCAAGGCCGCCGACGGCGAAAAAGCGTCAATTTTTTTTGACGTAAAAACGTTCGATATTAATTCCGCCTTTTAATTCTTCTTGCAACAGTTGAACGCGGTGTTCCAACTGTTCGACTTGACGGCGCAAGTCGTGCAACGTAAACTCTTCGCGTTCCTGAACGCGACGAATGCGCGGAACCGCCGGGTAGCCGAGGTGCCTCGCCAGCGCCGAGAACAAAAACAAAGGGTCGCGTCCCCGAGACGCTCGCGCGATTCGGCCTTCGCGTTCGCCGAAAAGCGTCGCTTCCGCCTCTTCGTCTTCGCGCTTTTGGTAATGCGCGCTTCGGACGTAAACGAGGTCGGCGACGTCGACGAAACCAATTTGCCGCCGCAAAACGACGTTGATCCAACGGCGCCAATCGTCGTTGAAAATCGGGTCGTTGGCGATCGCCTCCAAACCGCGGTCAAAACCGAGCCGATTGCGGCTGAGCGTTTCAAATTGGTAAAAAAACGTTCCTTGCGGCGTCGGGGTTTGGGAGCGATATTCGGCTTCGCGTTCCAGTATTTTGAGCGCGACGCGGAAATCGAACCGGCCGTCCTCGCGTTCCGCCTCTTCAAAAACGAACGTTTGAAACGGCGTGAAGTAATGCGGAAGTCGACGCGTCGCCAAGTACATTTTGCCGGAAAGTTTGACCTCCGTCAAAACGATCGAGATCGCCGTCGGCAAATTTGTCGCGGCAAGGATCTCGTTTTTCATCCCGTAAAGGATTTCTTGGGACGAAAAACCCGCGTCCAACCGCTCGCGAAACGTTCGAAAAAAAAACGTTTGTTCGACGTATTCTTCTTTGGCTAACAACATTGCGCGAAGTCGGCGGTAAAACGGAAGGTTGGGGGAAATACGTCGACGGCGCGTCGGGGCGTCCGGGCAAGCGTTTGAAATTCAAACGAGAAAACGGGCGTCCCAAGCAACGATTTACGTCGACTTACCTATATTGTGCCGACTTTTTTTGCTTTAGCAAGACGTCGCGCCCTAAAAAGTCCCGTCTTTTCAAAATATGTGTTTGTTTGTTCGTTTTAATCGGAGGAATCGGCGCGTTTTACGAGTTCGATTTAAAACAACGCGCCGTATTTTAGACGTTTTGACTAAAATTGTCGTGAAAAAAGGACGAAACAAGGGCGACTTTGAACCGCCGACGCTTCTTTTAAGAGCGTTCTTCGAGAAAACGGGAGAAGTCGGCGTCGACTCGCCGCGCCGCGCTCCCGGATTCGCGCGGCGCTCGACTTTGCCCGACCGTCGGCCAAGCGGGCACTTCCGCCAATTCCGGCATCAGCTCGATCAGTTGGTCGACGAGCGACGCGACCGCCGGTTCCAAACGAGTTCCGCGACTCAAATCTTGAAGTTGACGAGCCGTTTTCATCGTTCGGAGGAGAAGCGCGCGGTTGCGGATTGGATCCGGAACGACGTCTTCGAGCGGAAGGAGCTCGGACGTCGGAACGTCGAGAACGGCGCGCCAAGCGTAAAGTTGCGAAAGGGTTAAATCGGCGTCGGGACGGGTTTGCGCCGCCGCTTCCGCCGGAGTAAGCCCGAGCCGACGAGCGCAACCGGCGAGCGTCGCGTTTTGCTTGCGGAGGGTCAAAGCGATAAAATGGAGCGGTCGCGCCGATTTTGAGGGGGAACGACGTTCCGAATTGGACGACCGCGCCGTCGCCGATCGGCCGACTCTTGACTTGCGCGGCGATTCGGCGGCTTGAACGCGAACTTTCGGCCTCGGACTCGGCGGCGCGTTGAAAACGAACGCGTCGTCGAGATTGGACGGAAGCGAATGGACGGCGGTCGACATATCCTCGTCTCCTTGCGACGAAAAAGTTTAAACGGCGCGATAAATGGTAAGCGAGCGTTAATTGCGGCAAAAAGTAACAAATAACGGCGCGGCGATACGCTCGACCGCGACGACGCGTTTTGGATGGAAAAGAGGGAAACAAAGTTCCAAAATTGCAAATTTTTCGGAAAAAAACGAACGAAAAATCGACTCGCGTCGAACAAACGTAAAGATAGGCGGGGAGCGTAAAATAGGGGATGGAGCGAAAAAACAAACAGAAGACAAAAAGAGGCGGGAAGGCAAGAAATGCAAAAAACCGCCGACTGTAAAAAGTCGACGGCTTTGGGGAAGAAAAACGGCGTTAAAACCGTTAAAAACGGCAATAAGAAACGGCGAGAACAAGCGCGCCCGACGTCAGGTGAGACGTTTGCGGTCGATTTCGTCGGTCGAGTCGTCGCTTTCCCGCTTTCGGAAAAGGAGACGAATCGGGACTTCGCCGATCGGCAGCTCGTCGCGGAGGACGTTCAGTAGGAAACGGCGGTAACTCGGCGTGAACGCGTCCGGCATGTTGCAGAACAACACGATCGTCGGCGGCGCGACCGCGACTTGCGTCGCGTAATAAATTTTCGGCTTCCGGTAGTGGAAGAGCGGCGGCGGCGTGTGGTTCATCGCGGCGACGATCAACTTGTTCAGGCGGTTCGTCGAAATGCGCATTCGGCTTTGACGCTTCAACATCTGCGCGTGTTGCAGGAGTTTGTTAACGTTTTTGCCGGTCATGCCGGTAATGAAGGCGATCGGGACGTGCCACATTGTCGCGAACGTTTCGCGGAGGTACTCGCCCCAACGCTCGGTCGGCATATGCTCCTGCATCTTGTCCCATTTATTGACGACGAAAATGCAAGGTTTGTTGTGTTCTTCGATTAATGAGACAAGTTGCTTGTCCATTTTGCTGATTCGCTGAGAACAGTCGAAGAACATCAGAACGACGTCGGCCATCCGAATGCTTCGCTCGGCGCGAGTCAGCGCGTAAAAATCGAGGTCGGTCGAGAGTTGGCGACGGCGCATAAAGCCGGGCGTGTCGATCGCGACGAACGTTTGGCCGTTCATTTCGAAACGAACGTCGACGCAGTCGCGGGTCGTGCCGGGAACCGGGCTGGCGATGACGCGCTCCTCCTGCGCCAACGTGTTGACGAAGGTACTTTTGCCGACGTTGCGGCGGCCGACGATCGCCATTTTCATCGCCGGGTCTTCGTAATTGTCGCCGCGACCGTCGAAAAACGCCGAAATCGGGAGCGCTTTTTCGATCTCCTCCATCAGGCGGACGCGACCGCGCTTTTGTTTCGCGCTGACCGAAACGACGCCCCAACCGAAACGGTGAAATTCGCGGGAGTCGAGTTCTTGCGCGTCGCCGTCGCATTTGTTCGCAACGAGCAGAATCGGAACGTTCAACTTGCGCAACCGCTCCGCGACGTATTGGTCGAGCGGGGCGATTCCGTCGCGAGCGTCGACGACGAAGAGAATCAAGTCGGCCGCGTCGATCGCCAGCTGGATTTGTTGTTCGACGTCGGCGGAAAGGTCGTCTTTGTCGACGATCCCGATCCCGCCGGAGTCGGTCAGTTCGATCAAACGCGCCGAAATGCGGGGCGTTTCCGGCTCCGCGTCTTCCGCTTCGTCGATTTCTTCGTTAAACTCGGCCTCGTCGGCTTCTTCCGCGTTTTCCGAATCTTCCGTTTCGTCGATTTCTTCGTTAAACTCGTATTCGTCCGCTTCGTCGAACTCTTCGTCTTCGTCGGCGTCCGTTTCCGCGTCGTCGACGTCGGCGCCCGGTTCAAACGGCGCGTCTTCGTCTTCAAAGTCGAGGAGCGCGCCGTCTTCTTCGACGATTTCCTCGTCGTCGGTTTCGGCGATCGGGTCGAGAAAAACGACGTCTTCCGTTTCCTCTTCCGCTTCGACAACCGGCGGCGCGAGGTACTTTTCGTCGACGCCGTCGAGCCCAATGTCGAGAAGGAACGAAACGCGGTCGCGCGTAACGCCGGCGACCGAGTCGACGATCGAAACGCGTTCGCCGATCAGCCAGTTAAAAATACTCGATTTGCCGACGTTCGGTCGGCCGATAATGGCAACTTTTGCAACGCCCATTAATAATTAATGTCTTTCAAGCGTCGGCGTCGACGGCGCGACGTTCCGGTTCGATGCAATCGGAAACGCGCCGTTTCGACTCCGAAGCAAAACAAGGCTTCGGTCGTTAAAAACGACAAAAACGGTAAAGTCGGAGGAGGACGACGTTGAAAATAGGGGTTCCGTTTTTACGGAAAACGCCGATTTCGCCGTTAAAACGAATTTTAGCGGCAAAATCGGCTTCTAAGGTCGAGGCGTCGTTTTTATCGGTCGAAACAATTGTTCGGGTAAAAACGACGCGACGCGATTATTTTTCGAGAACGACCGCGAAGGAACGTCCGCCGTTCGTGTTGTTGACCTTCAAGAAGGTCGTCTTTTCGAGCGGTTGGGCGGCGCCGCGAGCGACGTTGATCGGGCAGTCGGCGGCGACTTCGTCGCAGTTGCGCGTCGCGGGAAGGGTTCCGTTTTCGACGGCCAAAAGGGAAGCGGCCAACTCGACGGCGCCGGTTCCGCTCCCGAGGTTGCCGAACGAACCTTTAGCCGAGTAAACCGGAACGTCGCCGACGACGTTCGCGAGCGCGGCGGCTTCGACGGCGTCGTCTTGAACGCCGAGACCGTCGGCGTTGACGTGTCCGAGGTCGGCGGCGGTTCGTCCGGCGCGTTCGAGCGCAAGACGGCAAGCGTTTTCGACCGCGCCTTGTCGAATCCCGAATTTCGCGGTCGGTTCCAACGCTTCGGCGAAACCGAGAATCGTCGCCAACGGTTTGGCGCCGCGAGCGAGCGCGAATTCTTTGCTTTCCAAAAC
>JAZNJF010000393.1:0-5767 GCA_045577885.1 Thermoguttaceae bacterium
ACGGCCCGATGCCGCAAACCGCCGAACACGTCCTCTTGGCTCGCCAAGTTAACGTTCCGAAACTCGTCGTCTTCATGAACAAATGCGACCTCGTTCCGGACGAAGAACTCCTCGAACTCGTCGAGCTCGAAATTCGCGAACTCCTTTCGAAGCACGACTTCGACGGCGACAACTGCACGGTCGTTCGCGGCGCGGCTCTCCCGGCCCAACAAAACCCGGCCGACCCGGAAGCCTCGAAGTGCATCACCGAACTCATGGACGCTATCGACGCCGACATTCCGGAACCGGAACGCGACGTTGACAAACCGTTCCTGATGGCGGTCGAAGACGTCTTCTCGATCGAAGGTCGCGGCACCGTCGCCACCGGTCGTATCGAACGCGGTATCGTCAAAGTCAGCGACGAAGTCGAAATCGTCGGTCTTTCGGACGAATCCCGCAAGACGGTCTGCACCGGCGTTGAAATGTTCAAGAAATCGCTCGACCAAGGTCAAGCCGGCGACAACGTCGGTCTCCTTCTCCGCGGCGTCAAACGTGAAGAAATTCAACGCGGTCAATGCTTGGCCAAGCCGGGCTCCATCACCCCGCACATCGAATTCGAAGCCGACGTTTACGTCCTGTCGAAGGAAGAAGGCGGTCGTTCGACCCCGTTCATGAGCGGTTATCGTCCGCAATTCTACTTCCGCACGACCGACGTTACCGGTACGATCAACCTTCCGGAAGACGTTAAGATGTGCATGCCGGGCGACCACGTCAAGATGAAGGTCGAACTCATCAGCCCGATCGCGATCGAACAAAACGTTCGTTTCGCTATCCGCGAAGGCGGTCGCACCGTTGGGTCCGGCGTTGTTACGACGATCACCCGCTAATCACGGTAAAATTTAGAGCTCTTTCGCCGTAAGTTACGGCTTACGGCGAGAAAGTTCGCGCGAACGACGGTTTGCGTTAGGGGAGTAGCTCAATTGGCAGAGCACCGGTCTCCAAAACCGACGGTTGGGAGTTCGAATCCCCCCTCCCCTGCTTTCTTTTGATGTGAACGCGCTCGTCCTTCGATATTATTTTATATCGTTGCGAGCGCTTTTTTTTTGAAATCGACCCGGTTGTTTTCTCGACCGTTACGCAATAATCGCGCCGCGAGGGGCCCATGTTTTCCCAATTGATGAAAGAACTTGTTTCGACCAACAATTACAAGAGTTCGCAAGGTCGCGTCGCGCGTCGCTTGACGTTTATCGGGTTGTCGCTCGTCTTTATTTGGGGCGGTTTCAGCTTCTTCCGCGCCGGTTATTTTGGCGCGCAAGGGGCCGCGATCGGCGGAGCCGTCGTCGCGCTGTTGGGCGTTTGGGCTTCGTTCCGCGTCATTAACTTCCCGACTTTCGCCGACTTCCTCGTCTCCGTCGAAGCGGAAATGTCGAAAGTTTCTTGGCCGTCGAAGCGCGATCTTTTCGCGAACACGAAAGTCGTCCTTCTTTTTATGGCGCTGTTTACGGCGTTGATTTTTATCTACGACTGGTTCTTCCGAACGTTTTTCAGCATTATCGGTTGTTAACCCGTTAGTCGTCGATCGTATCGCGCGCACATAAATAAATAAGGAAAAACGACGATGAGTTCCGAAGCGGAAAACAACGTTGAAAATCAAACGCTTGAAGAAGCCCCGAAGCCGGAGTGGTACATCCTTAAGGTTCAAGTCAACCGTGAAGACACGGTGAAAAAGACGTTGGACCGTCGGATTAAACTCGCCGGTCTCGACGAATATTTCGAAGAAACGCTCGTTCCGACTGAAACGGTCGTCGAGATGAAAAAGGGTACGCCCCGCGAGATGAAACGCAAACTTTATCCGGGTTATCTGTTGGCCAAGATGATCTTGAACGACGAAACTTGGTTCTTGGTTCGCGAAACGTCCGGCGTCGGCGACTTCACCGGCGCGGGCGGCAAACCGCTTCCGATGACGCAAAAAGACGTCGATCGTCTTCTCCGCGCGGAAACGGCGGCCGACGAAAAACAACCGAAATTGGAAATTCCGTACCGTATCGGCGATCGCGTTAAGATCAACGACGGCACGTTTAAAGATATTGAGGGGGAGGTAAACAAGATCGACGAACTCGCCGGTCGCGTTACCGTTATTATCTCGATCTTCTCCAGGAGCACGCCCGTCGAGCTCGAATACTGGCAGGTCGAAAAGGTAGAAGTCTGAAACGTCGCGCTGAAAAGAACCGACTCCCTAACAAGTTCTTTTCGTTTGTCGAGTTCCTTTCGATTATTCGAACGCGTTCGGCAAATAGCGTAGTTTGAGACGCAAACAATTCTGAAGGATTAACAATGGCTAAACAATTACAAGCAGTCGTGAAATTCCATGCCGCCGGAGGTAAGGCGACCGCAGCACCCCCTGTCGGTACCGCCCTCGGTAAGTATGGTTTGAACCTCGGTCAGTTTGTTAAAGAATTCAACGACCGCACGAAAGACGCCGAAGGGATGCGCATCCCGGTCGTCGTCAAAGTTTACAACGATCGTTCCTACGAGCTGGAAACGAAAAGCCCGCACTCCGTCGACTTGATCAAAAAAGCCGCCGGTATCGACAAAGGTTCGCAGCGCGTTCCGAAGGAAAAAGTCGGTTCCGTTACCGTCGCGCAACTTGAAGATATTGTCAAAGCGAAGCAAAAAGACTTGAACGCTCGCGAAGTCGAACACGCCGTTCGCATTCTCGCCGGCACCGCTCGCAGCATGGGCGTCGACGTCGTCGACTGAGCCTAAATTTGCGGTCGCGGGAAGTTTGTTTTCGCCGTTAAGGTCGACTTCCTAAAAGACCGCGCGACAATATTTTAAGCAACCTAAACAATTAAAAAAAGATTGATATAATAATGGGTAAAGTTTCTAAGCGCATGAAAGCTATGGAAGCGCTGCTTCCGGCGACGAAAACCCCGATGCCGTTGGCCGAAGCCGTCGAATTGTTGAAAAAATTCAACACGACGAAATTCGATCAATCGGTTGAAATTTCGATGCGTCTCGGCGTCGATCCGAAGCAAAACGATCAAATCGTTCGCGGTTCCGTCGTTCTTCCGAACGGTCTTGGCAAAACCCTCCGCGTCCTCGTCTTCGCGAAAAACGCGAAAGCCGACGAAGCGACCGCGGCCGGCGCCGATTTCGTCGGCGGTCCGGAATTGGCGGAAAAAATTAAAGAAGGTTGGTTCGATTTCGACGTCTGTATCGCGACCCCGGATATGATGGGCGTCGTCGGTTCGCTCGGTCGCGTTCTCGGTCCGCGCGGTTTGATGCCGAGCCCGAAAGCCGGCACGGTTACGATGGACGTTGAAAAAACGGTCAAGGAATATAAAGCCGGTAAGGTTGAGTTCCGCAACGACAAGGGCGGCATCGTCCACGGCGTCGTCGGCAAACTTAGCTTTGACGCCGACAAATTGGCGGAAAACATCCAAGCGTTCATCAATTACGTCGTCTCCCTGAAACCGGCCGCGGTTAAGGGCGTTTACGTGAAGTCGATCGCTATCTCCGCGACGATGAGCCCGGCCGTTCGCGTTGTTACGCAATGAGCCCGACTCGGTAACTATTCCTTCACCGCCATTTAACGAATACCAATACTATGAGCAAGTTTGTTAAAAATATTATTACCGAAGAATTGAAAAAGCGCTTGGCGGGCGTCGAAAACGCTCTCCTCGTCAATATCGTCGGTATGGAAGTCAACGACAGCAACCGTCTTCGCGCCGCGTTGGCCGCGAAAGACATTCGCGTTATGGTCGTTAAAAACAGCTTGGCCGCTCGCGCTACCGAAGGCACCTCGCTGAATCCCGCTTTCCAAAACTTGACCGGCTCCACCGCCGTCTGCTACGGCGCGACCGACATCGTCGCTCTCGCGAAGGAACTCGTTAAAGTTTCGAAAGACAAGCAATTCGCGAAACTCGCCCTTCTCGGCGGCGTTCTCGACGGCGAAGCGTTCGCCGCGGATAAAGTCGTCGAAATCAGCAAGTGGCCCACCCGCGAAGAACAAATCGCGATCCTCGTCGGTCAAATCGTCGGCGTCGGCTCCAAACTTTCGTCCCAACTCTTGTCCGGCGGCGCGAATCTCGCCAGCCAAATCAAGCAACTTGCGGATAAAGACGAAAACGCCGAAGAAGCGGCCGCCGAGTGAGCAAAATTTAATTTTGAGCGCGTCGCCCCCCTTGACGAAGCGGCGCGTTCTGTTAAATTTATATAAAACGCATATCGACGTCGCTCCGGCGACGATAACCTCGAATATATTTTTTTATTGCGTTCAATCGACGACCACGCGTCGAGCGTTTTGGTTTCGCTCGTTATCGTCGTGGAAGATTTGACGCAACCACCAGAAAGGAAAGTGAACAATGTCCGAACAAGTCGAACGCGAATTCGCCGCTGAAATCAAAGAAATGGGCGACAAAATCATGGGTATGACGCTCAAAGAAGCGAAAGAACTCAGCGATTACCTGAAAGACGTCTACGGCGTCGAACCGGCCGCCGGCGGCGCGGTCATGGTCGCCGGTCCGGCTGCGGGCGACGCCGCTCCGGCCGCGGAAGAAAAAACCGAATTCGACGTCGTTCTCGAAGACTTCGGCGCCAACAAGATCAACGTCATCAAAGTCGTCCGCACCGCCACCGGCGCTTCCCTCGGCGACGCGAAATCGATGGTCGAATCCGCTCCGAAAGCGATCAAAACCGGTCTCTCGAAAGACGAAGCCGAAAAGCTCAAGAAAGAACTCGAAGACGCGGGCGCCAAAGTTTCGCTCAAATAGTTCGATTCTTAGCTTAGCGCTATGACTGAAAAGACCTCGGATTTCGGTTCGAGGTCTTTTTTGTCGTCTCCTTGAATAGGCGCGCCCTATTGGGGCGGTTATTTTTGTTTCTCGGCCGTTCGCCGTTTTTAATTTTCGGGTTCGAAACCTTTTTACTTAAAAATTCGCGAACCGTTTTGACTTTTTACGGCGCTTCGTCTATAATAACGTCGACGTTGTTTTGTCGCGTTCGACAAGCGCGGCGGTCGATTTATTCAACCGCGCGACCTCGTAAACAACGCTTTAATTTCCGATCAGTTTTTTAATAACGCAACATTTAACTGTAAGATTAGGCAGAGTTTACCGTTTTTAACGCGCGCGTTATTAAAAATTTTGAGGAAAATTTCGTCTTTTTTTGACGCGTTAAAAATTTCTCGAAAAAAGTGAAAATTTGTTTGTCAAGCGTTTATCGTCGTTTTGTCCGGTAAAAAGCGGCTTTTTTTCCAAAAAAAGTTGTTTTTCTAGGTAAAAAAGGTAAAGAGGGGGGCTTGTCGGGTCGTCTTCTTACGATATACTAGTAGTTCGGCGTATCTTAGGCGATAGAATCGCAACCATTCTCTATCCAACCGGGAGGTCAACACTCTTATGGCGGTTACATCAAAACGGAAGTTACAGTTTAAAGAACGACGACAGTTCGGCAATCACAGCACGACCTATCCGATTCCGGAGTTGACGGTTCTGCAAACTCAAAGCTACGCGAACTTCCTCCAAGCGGACGTTCCGCCCTCCGAACGTAAAGACCAAGGGTTGGAAAGCGTTTTTCGCGAAGCGTTTCCGATTGAAAACTACGAGAAAACGGCGCGTTTGGAATACGTTCACTACGAACTCGAAAAACCGCACTACACGCCGGACGAATGCCGTCGTTTGCGCTTGACTTACGGTCGTCCGTTGCGCGTTCGCCTTCGTCTCGTCGGCGAAAAAGACCCGGTCGAAGAAGACGTTTACCTCGGCGAACTCCCGATCATGCTCGGCGG
>JAZNJF010000394.1:0-16761 GCA_045577885.1 Thermoguttaceae bacterium
GACAACGTCGCCGCGGGGTACGGCGGAGGCGGCGTCGAAATCGAGCGCGACGCCAAGGTGGTTATTTCGAACGCGACGTTTACCGGCAACAGCGCGGCTTACGGCGGCGCGTTGCACGTCGTCGGTTCGTTAACCGCCGACAACTTAACGATTAACGGCAACACGGGAACGGGAAGCGCCGGCGTCGACGTCGACGCGAACGGAACGCTGACGCTGGAAAACTCGACGATTACGAACAACGCCGCGACGAACGTGGCGGGCGGTCTTTACGTCGGCGGGCAAGCGACGGTTCGCCGCGTAACGATTTCCGGCAACTCCGCGGCGGACGGAGGCGGCGTTTACGTCGCGGGAACCTTGACGGCGACCGACGTAACGATTTCCGACAATACGGCGACCAACCAAGGCGGCGGTTTGCGCGTCAACGGAACGACGACGCTGGAAAACGCGACGATTTCCGGCAACTCGGCGGCGTGGGGCGGCGGCGCGACGGTTTGGGCAACCCTAAATCTGACGAACGCGCTGGTTGTCGAAAACGCGGCGACGTCGGGCGGCGGCGGGTTTTACGTCGGCGGGACGGCGACGTTCCGGAACGCGACGATCGCCGCGAATAGCGCCGGTTGGGGCGGCGGTCTCCAAGCGTCGAGCGACGAAGCGACGACCCTTTACAATACGATTCTGGCGTCGAACGTCGGGGGCGACGTTTCCAACGTCGGCGCGACGCTTAACGCTTACAACGTCCTTTCGGGCTATACGGCTTGGGACGCCGGTTCGAACAACGTCGCTTACAACGCGTCGCAACCGCTCTTTAAAGACGCGTCGAACGGAGATTACCGTTTGGCGGAGGATTCGCAGGCGGTCGACAAGGGGAACGGCGCTTACGCCGTCGCCGCCGCCGGAAACGCGTTGACGACCGACTTAGCGGGCGAGGCGCGCGTTTCCGGGACTTACGTCGACCTTGGCGCGTATGAATATCAACAAGCGTCGCCGCTTACGTCGCCGAGTTTAAGCGTTTCGACGGAAAGCTCTACATCGCTCAGCGTTACAATCGGTGCCGTCGCGAACGCGTCGGGGTACTCGCTGGAATATTCGACGTCGGCGAGTTTTACGTCGTCGACGTCGATTGCGAAAAACTACTCGAGCGCCGGAACGTATACGTTGACGGGACTTAGCGCGAATACGATGTATTACGTCCGCGTCCTCGCGCTAGGGGACGGAACGTCGTATTTTGACTCGTCTTGGTCGAGCGTCGAATCGGCGACGACTTCGAAAATCGCGCTAACGAGCGTAACGCTTGACGGAACGACGCAAGTCGGCGAAACGCTGACGGCGAGCGTCTCCCCGAACGGGGCGACGGCGACGTATCAATGGTATCGCGTCGCGGCGAATTCCGAGGCGACTCCGATTAGCGGCGCGACGTCGTCGACGTATACGCTAACCTCCGCCGACGCCGGGTATTACGTCCAAGTCGTCGCGACCGGAACCGGCGACTATCGCGATAGCGTTTCGGCGACGACGGCGACCGCGGTTTCGGCGATCCAACTCGCGACGCCGAGTTTGACCGTTGCGGCGGAAACCTCGACGTCGCTTAGCGTTGAAATCGGCGCCGTCGCGAACGCGTCGGGTTACGCGGTGGAATACTCGACGACGGCGGACTTTGCGACGAAAGAAACTCAAACGTTCGCGGCCGCCGGAACGTATTCGTTGACGGGACTTAGCGCGAACGCGAAATATTACGTTCGCGTTCAAGCGATCGGCGACGGTGTGAAGTATTCCGATTCCGCGTGGTCGAGCGTGAAAAACGCGACGACTTCGAAAATCGCGTTAACGACCGTAACGCTTGACGGAACGACGCAAGTCGGCGAAACGCTGACGGCGAGCGTCTCCCCGAACGGGGCGTCGGCGACGTACAAATGGTATCGCGTCGCGGCGAATTCCGAGACGACTCCGATTAGCGGCGCGACGTCGTCGACGTATGCGTTAACGTCCGCGGACGTCGGTTATTACGTTCAAGTCGTCGCGACCGGAACCGGCGACTTTGTCGGAAGCGTTACGGCGGCGGTCGACTTCGTGCCGCCGGCCGCTCCGACCGACGTTAAGTTCGGCGAATACGACGCTTCGGCGAGAAGCGCGACGCTGACTTGGACCGATAACGCGACGAACGAAGTCCGTTACGAAGTCCGGGTTTCGGTCGACGACGGCGCGACCTGGACGGCGGCGCCGGACTTGGCGGCGAACGCGACGAGCCTCGTTTGCGGCGATTTGAGCGGCGGCAAGACGCGCCTCTTCCAAATTCGCGCGGTCTCCGCGAGCGGCTTGGCGTCCGATTGGGCGGGCGCCGCGTTGCGGATTCCGGCGGAGCCGACGCTCGACGTTTTGGAGTACGTCGTCGAGCAAAACGCCGCGTTTCGTCTCGCGACGAGCGGCGCGCTCGGCGACGGTTTGACGTATTATTGGGATTTGAGCGGTTCGGAAGTCGAGGAAACGTCGAACTTTGTCGATCGCGGCGCCGATTTTTGGACGAGCGTCGAGGAGCTCGGGCTCGGCGTCGGCGAACATACGATTCGCGTTCGAACGCGCGACGCGGACGGATGTTTCAGTCCGAGCGTCGCCGCCGTGTTGCGCGTTGTCGCGACTCCGCCGACGATCGGCGTGACGACGTCGAATAGCGCCGACGACTCGATATTGCGTTTGAGTTTCCAAGCGACGACGGCGGACGGTTCGCCGATCGCGCGTTGGCGTCTCGATTGGGGGGACGGACAAACGTCCGAATACGCGCAACTTAGCGACGCGCTGACGGCGGGGCATTATTACGCGCCGACCGCCGAAGACGCGGTTTACGAGGTTTCGCTGACCGTCGTCGACGCGACCGGAGCCGGGAGCGACGTCGTTTACGCCTTGACGTCGCACAAGGTTGCCGGAAGCGGCGCGGCGTCGCAAGCAGCGGTCGAAGCGGTTGCGAGCGCGCCGACCTCCGAAAACGCGTTAACCGTCGACGCGGAAAGCGTTTGCGTTGCGGATTCGACGACGTTTGACTCGACCGGCGTTTCGTTCGACGCGTTAAACGTCGAAACGAACGGGAGCGCGACGGTCGCGGCGGAAGCGTTAACCGTCGACGTGGAAAGCGTTTGCGTCGTCGATTCGCCGGCGTTTGACTCGACCGACGTTTCTTTGAACGCGTTAAAACTTGACGCGGCGGCGGTTTGGAGGGCGACCGAAACGGCGTTCGACTCGGCGAGTCGCGGCGGTTACCGGTTGTCGCTTCCGGACGCGGTTTCGGCGGCGGAGCGTTTCGACGCGGCGTTCGCGGCGTTTGAAGAGGTCGCGTCGACGAGCGTTTTGGACGGCGGCGAGTTTGCAACCGATTGCGGCGCCGACGTATGGGAGGAGATCGAAGCGGCGTTGGTCGGCGATGAAGCGGCGCGTAAGTCGAAACGTCGCGACCCATTCGAAGCGTTCGCGGAAGAGGGCGCGTTCGACGTTTGGGGCGGAACGGCGTTCGGCTACTAACGTTAGGGGCGAAAAAGCGGCGCCGCGTCGAGTTCGTTCAAACGGAACGCGTCGCCGCGTTTTTACGGAGCGTTTGAACGCGGCTCTTTAAGATAAGTTGCGACGGCGTTTAGAGTTGCGTGTCGGAAGCGTCGGGAAGGGGAACGTCGGGTAAAAAGCCTCGGCGTTCTTCGGTTTTCGCGTTCGCGCCGCGAAATTCGACGACGTTAATCGATGGGAAAAGCTCCGGCGGAATAAACTCTTTTTTGTCGATTCCGTCCGTTACGATGATTTGAAATCCGTCCTCGACGGCGACTTCGTATAAAAAACGAAGTAGTTCTCGTTGCAAGGAACGCGATTCGGCGGTTTGCAATTCTTCCGACAATGGAGTTAGCGGCGAATCGAAAATTAAAACGTTGGGAACGTTGCCGCCGTTCTTTTTCAGAAAGCGCGCGAAAGCAAGGGATAGCGCGACGTTTAAAAACGAACAATAACCTTGTCCGTACTCGGCTTGCGATTTTGGCCCGATGAAAATTGTTAATTTTTGCGGGTCGAAACGAGCGTCGGCGGCGTCGGAGAATCCGCATTTTCTTAATATCTCGACGATTTCCGCGTCGACGCCTTTAAATTTTTCGGCGAAAAGGTCGAGCAAATCGATTTCCACTTTGTCGTTTTTCTCGCTTTGAATTTTAGCGAGCGTTTCTTCCTCGGCGTCGAGTAACGTTTGAAGCAATGTTTTGCGCGCGTCGGTTTTTAGGCGTTCTTCGTACTCGTTTTGTTTTTGCAAACGAGCGGCGACGGCGTTTTGCGCGTCGGAAACGTCGGCTTCGAGCCTGTTTTTTTGGAGGTCGAGCTCTTGCGCCGTCGTTTCCGCAGCGGCAATTTCTGCTTCGGTCGACGTTCGCGCACGTCGCAAATCTTCGCGCAATTGGGAAATTTTGCGATATTCCGCGATCGCGGCGTCGGGTTGCGCGTCGGCGCCGAATCCTTCGACTTCCGATTCGCACAAAGGGCAACGGCCCTTAGCTTGGTCGCGCGAAGAATGAAATTCGCCTTCGAAGATCAAATTCAATCTTCGCAAATCGGCTTCGTATTGCTCGTCGAGCGCGTCGTAATTTCGGAGCGACAAACGTTTTTGAGCGATTTCGCGTTCGTTGGCGTACAATTGGCGATTAAAGTTCCGGATTTCTTGACGGCGTTCGACAAGCTCTCGATTTAACTTCGCGAGTTCGTCGGCGACTTGCGCTTGAAGTTCTTCGAGCGATTCGGGATAGTCGGGCAAATTTTGAAGTTCCTCGCGCAACTTCTCGATTAGGTCTTTTGTACGTTTAAGTCTTCCCGATCGTTCGGCGTTTTGAAGGTTGGCTTCTTGGGAAGACCGTTGGCCTTCGAAATTATTTTGGGTTAAGAGGTAGAGGAACAACGCGCGAATATTGACGGGCGTTGCAAATATTTCCGACGTCAAGATCGAGTCGCTTAAAAAACGTTGGTCGCGTACGACAAAAAATTTGACTATCTTTCGCCAAGATAACTTTTCTCTTTTGCCATTAGATTTGCCAATAACCTTAATGTTTGGATTAGAAAGACCTAATAATTGAAACCAAAACGCGCCGATTTGTTTGTATGGATATTTTTCGCCCTGGTTGGCGACGCATAATTCCGAGCGAGCCGCCTTTGGCGAACGCGAAATAGAAAGCGAACCGTCCTTTGTCGATAATACGGCGTCGACTGAATCGTAGCTAGGCAAGGGACTCTTAGGGAGCTCGCTCGCCCCCAAAAGAAAGTCGAGGCATTGAAAGATTAACGTTTTACCCGTGTCGGACGGGCCTAAAATAAGATTAAGGCCGGGTTGAAAAGAGATAAAAGATTTCTTTTCGCCGCTCTTATGGATGGATAACTCTTTGAACCGGTACATGTTGCGATTCCTCGGTAATTAAAAACGCGACGTTTGGTCGCGAACGGTTTGCGCTAATTCGAAGTCGTCGAAATTTTTATATTGTCGAAGCGTCCGTCGCGCCGCGTCGACGTAACGCTCGACGTAATCGTTGTTTAACGACGAACAAAATTCGCGTCCCTTTGCCGAGAGCGAAAAGAGAAAACCGGCGCTTTCCGACGGAACGAAGTCGAAGTAAGATTGCGCGGCGGCTTGGGCGAGAGCTTTCCGCATAAGAACGACGCGATTCAACAGTTCGGCAAAACAAAAAGTATTGTCGCCGTGTAGGTTATTTTCGGCGACGTTGAAAATTTTCCCGTAAGTCGCGACGAAATCGAGATACGCCAAACGCTCCGCCGAAAAACGCGTTCCCGGCTCTTTGTAGCGTGGCGCTGAAACTGTTCCAGATTCCCTTCGAGGTCGCGCGCCAACAGATCGCGTCCTTTATCGCCCGCGCCGCCCAGACGATAGATTTCGTCCCGATCGTAACGCTCCGACGCGAACAACCATTCGCAAACAAAAATTTCAAATTCGTCGGGGCTCAAATTTTGAACAAGGGTAAGCGGCTTCAAGTCCGACGACTTGCCCAAACGCGCGAGGTCGATTTTAGGCGGCGACAAACGCTCGCGAGAAAGGGGGTTATCGCTTTTTTTAGCTTTCATTTTCGTGTCCGAGCGAGAGGCTGAAAATAGCGTTCGTTGCACGAAGAAATTTTACGCTTACCCCAAAAACGTTTTTCACTCTTCGCAACGCGGTATTATATTTATTGTAATCGTCGCGCGCTTTTTGTCAATATTTAAGAGCAAGGTTTTGACGCCTGGGACTTGCTTGTCCAAGCGTTTACTCTGCGATCGTTTTGCCGCGACGGCAAGTCGTTGATACATAATGTCGTCAACGGGGCGACGGGGCAAGCGTTAAGGCGGAATGTCGCTGAAATACGCTTGACGTTGGGCGAAGATTTTAGCTTTTAGCGAGGCTAGGGAAGGTCGCGGCTGCGTCTAAGGCGTTTTGTGGGAGCGATTGGTTACGCTTGCCTCGGGCGTTTCGCTTAACGGCGGTTCGGCTCGGCGATCGCTTTGTCGGACGGCGGGCGGAAGGCGGGAAATCAACGGCTGGAAATCGGATTCCGTTTAACTTAAATCTTTTCAAACGTTTCTTTTGCGTTATATTGCGCAATGTTCGGGGGAGACGTTCTTCGGCGGCGCCTCGCCGACGTTTCTACTCCGACGACGGAAAGAAAAACGCTTGACAAACGATTAATTTCGGTTTATATTGGCGGTCGCAACCTTTCTGCGACCGCCTTTTTTATGGAAAGAGAGGTGATTTATGGCGAGTTTGCAGGAAAGAAAACGTAAGAATGGAAAAAGCGCGCATATCGTCCAGTTTATGCTTGACAAACAACGCCGTTCCGTTTTCCTCGACGCCAAATATCCCAAGCGAGGCGCCAAAGAAGTGTGTTTCTATGTCGACGAGCTTGCGAAGTCGACGGAATTTGGGTTGACGCCGGAACGTCGGGTCTTGTCTTGGCTAGAAGAACTCGACGACGACTTGAAACAACGTCTTCGTCGCGCCGGTTTACTGTCCGAACGCGATTTTATTTCTATAGCGGATTTAATCAAACGTTATTTCGAAGCGGAAAGCTCGAAACTGCGTCCGTCGTCGGTTGTCAATAAGAAAAATCGACTTCGGCGCATTGCCGAGGTTTTGGATTTTTCGAATAGCGCCAACGCGCTGACGCCGTCCGAAGTCGCTCGATTGAAAATCGAGCTTAGCAAGACGTTTGCACAGGCAACGTGTACTGGAATGCTTAGGGTTTTATCCCGTGTTTACGCATGGGGGAAAACATTAGGTATCGTTGATAAAAATCCTTTTGAAGACGTGCCTAAAGGCTCGGATGTTAATAAGTCGCGAGAATACTATGTTCCGATGGACGTTTATTTCAAAGTCTTAGAACATTGCAGGGACCAAACCGAAAGGACTTTGTGGGCTTTGTACCGTATCGGCGGACTGAGACGCGGCGAAGCGTTTGAGTTAAGATGGGAGGACATCAACTGGGGAACCAATCGAATGAAAGTTCGATCCCCTAAAACCGAGAACGTTGGAAAGGATCATCGAATTATCCCGTTGTTCCAGTTATTGAAAAACGAACTTGAAAAGTTGCGTAAGTTAACCCAAAAGCCGGAGACGGGGTGTGTCATAACATCGCTATCGCCGGTTACTGTTTACCAGATTTTCAAGAGAACTGTTTCAAAAACCGGGATTCCTGTTTGGGATCGCTTATTCCAAAATCTGAGGTCGAGTCGCGCTAACGAGATATACCGTGAATTTGGCGAGCTTAAAGAATCGGCTTGGATTGGGCATTCCACAAGTGTTGCCTTGGGGCATTATTTACATATATTAGATTCCGACTACGACGTCGCATCACAATGGAAGGAGGTTTGATGCGAGAAGCGGTTGCAAAAATGGTTGCAGAACCTAGTGGAATGTAGCGGAACGAAGCGGAACTAAGTGGAACAAGATTTATATGCCAAGCGTTGAAATAACAGATTTTAGATTGTAAGTCTAAAAGAGTTGAAAGTTACGTCAACGCTATATGCAACAAGTATTCTTGTCCCAATCCGCCCAATTCGGCTCTTCGTGCGGGACGACTTCCGCCGGCGGCGTCGGCTCCGTGTCGCTGGAATCCGTCCAACCCGCTTCCCAACGGTCTAAAAGGACGAGCGTTCCGTCGTCGGATTGAAGTACTTCGCCGTCGGGGCAATTTTTATATTCGTCGGGAAGAATCGGGCCGACGGCGCTACGTTCCGGGCCCTCCGGCGCGTAAACGTTCGTGCCAACCGTCCAAATCTTTTGTTTCCAAGGCTCGTAAAACTCGTACCGCTTCGTAGTCGGCGGTTCGCGGTAACGTTCCGGCGGCTCGACATTTCCAACGACGCGCAGGACGTCGTCGGCTCGTAAGGGGCCGGGGAGAAAATGGTCGACATACGCGTGAAACTGCGTCGGCAAACGCAAAACGTCTTGCGTTTCCAACGGTTCGGCAAACGAGCCTTCGAACAGGCGAAGGAGCAGGCGGCGTCGGCCTTGGTTCCAGTCGGGGAGTAGAACTTCGTAAACGACTTGCCCGTAAATATAACCGCGAGGCGAAACGACGTACGGCTTTCCAAGAGTCGGCCATGTCAAATAAAAGGAACGGGAGCTTTCTAAACGACCGGCGTAACATACGCAGAAACGCTCGGTGGAAATTTCGAAAACGTCGCCGAGTTTTAAGCAAAGTCGAATGATTTCCTTGTCGGTAAGATGAGTCGACGGGAGGCGTGGATCGTTGATTTCGTATTTCATTGGTTCGCTTAAAATTAAATAAGTGGCTGTTGGATATTAATTATCTCTAGGCTTAGGTAATTTACCTATAAACAGGATTAACTTATTTTCTGCAAATCCTCGTGCCTTCTTCCAGCGATCTTCGGTCTCGAATTTTGTCGGGTTAATAGAATTGATTATATTTGATAGTAGCTCGTCGTCTGTATTCTGACTTTTCCCATATGTATTAATTAATAATTGTTCCAATGCCCGAGCTTGGTCGCGAGTAAGCGTACCATTTCCATCGAAAACTAGTTCGTGTATTATGCGTGTTTTTCCATGTTCAGAACTTCTGCGTTTAACATTATTGGCGATACCAACATATTCAACATAGAGACTTTCATCATTTAATTCACTTTTCATAAGTCGCTTAAATGTGTCCTGAGTTATAAAACCATCTTTGTTCTTAATAGCAACATAGACATAGTTTTTTTGGGGACACGAATTGTGCGCCAACGCGCCGTCGGGCGCGACGGAGTATACGCGTTCGACGTAAACTTCTAGGTTGTAGACGTTTACGGGGCCGGGTCGCGGGAGCTTTTGGACGACGCGTTTGGTTTCGCCGCCGTAGAGTTGGACGCGTTCGCCTTGTTGGAGGCGTCCGGCTTCGACGAAGTCTTGACGGTCGACGGACTGGAACGGGCGCGTCGTCGGCGCTACCGATCGGCTTGGACTGGTCTTCGATTTGCAGGTCGATTACCGGTCTTAACGTCGCTGGAACGAACCGATTGCGACGGCGCGGTTAAGCGTTCGGCGTTTCGGGGTTCGCGTCCTCGACTTGGCCGGTTTCTAGGTCGAAGATTTTTTTCTTCCCGTTAAGGTCGTTCATTCGCAGCAGAAAGCGACGCGGCGTCAACCATTGAATCGAGTGGAAATAGTTCCCAATCGCATCGTAATCGCAACGTATCGACGAGATAAAAACGCGCTGCAAAACCTTCTTCGAACGGTATTTGCCGACGAGAACGTAAATATCGATACGGCTAACGCTCCACTCGAAATAAAAGCCGATTTTGAACGCCTTGTCGGGCGTGTAAGTCGCCCTGGGAAAGATCGACTTCGGAACGTAATCGACGTCCCTAAACGCTTTAAACGCTCGCCGTATCGGCTCCGCGTCCCAAGCGTAGAGCGCGCAGAGGTCGACGAGTTCGCGTTCGCACGTTTCGGCCAACATTCGGCTCTTTTCGCGGTCGTCCGCCTCTAAGACGTAACGCCGAAAATCGAAGTAAGTATTGACGGTAATAGCGGTTATGTGTCCGTCGTATTTATCCGCGCGATACTCAAAGTAAGGCTCTTCGCGGATTGCGACCGCGTACTTCCCGTCGACCGGCTCGTGCGGAATCAAATTGACGATAGCGGTTCCAAAACTGTTCGTCAACACTTGACGACGCAACGCGAATTGCAAAAAACACGTCAAATGCGTCGTTTGCCAGTCAAACTTTTGACAAAATTGACGCGGATAATAGTCGACGTTGGCGATCGTATCGTCGACGTAAACGCGAATATCGCTCAACCACTTGCGCTTTTCCCATGGCGTAGGGAGTTCTTGCATTTTAGGCGTCCTTTCTTAAGGAGGAAAATCTCGCGTCTTGGGCTCGACGATTTGCTCGGGCCAAAAGGATTTGTTCCTTTCGACGATTTATCGCCGAGCGCGCGTCCGTCCGATTTTCATTCGTCGTCTTCTTCCTCGTCGTCCTCCTCTTCTTCCTCGTCGCATTCGTAAAGACCGTCGAGGAATTCTTGAAGGCTGTCGGCGCATTTGTAACAATTCGAACGGTCGGCGTAAGTTTCGGGCGATTCCGTTTCGTGCTTCCAATACCAAACGCTTCCGGCTTCGTCGCCCGTCAGAAGATAACAAATCGCGTCTCCGAACGAACCGTATCCGATCGGGAGCAAATCGTCCGGAATACGTCCGCGGTAACATTTTAAGGTTTCGAGATAACCGTCGCCGCGTCCGCCGAAAAATCCGAAACATTCGTCGTTTTCGGCGTCGGGGCAATCGAGAATATCAAAACCGCCGGGCTCGGGATACGTCGCCGCGGCTTCGATAAGGAAGTTTTTCAGTTCGGCGGGAAGTTCCGTCGCCAATTCTTTTTCGAGCGCCGCGACGTCCGCGAGAATTTCGTCGCGCGACGGACGGAATTTTTCTTTGACGATGAGTTCCATTTTGAAGACCTTTCGTTACGTCGATAAGTTAACGTTTCGATTACGACGCGTCGTTTCCCGTCTCGCGCCGCCTCGACGCTTTCGACGACGCCGGTTAGCGTCGCCCGAGCTAACGCGCTCGTTTTCGGGAGTTCCAGTCAAATTTTGACGTTCGACGGCGCTTCCGGCGAAACCGGTCGCGACGAACCTCGGCGCTATTCAGTATAGCGCTTTCGACGTCGACGTTCAAGCAAAAAGAAAAAAAAAGCGAAAAAACCTTTTCGTCCGTCAAAACGCCGTCGGCAACGCGTCGACTCGGCGCCGATTTCGCCGGAAGCGCTTGCGTCGACGAGCGGAAAGGTCGCGTCGGGAACCAAGAAGAAACCGAAAAAACGCGTCCGCGGAACGTCCGTTCGGACGCTTTAACCGGAACGGCCCCGCTCGCCGACGCGTCCTCCTAAGAAACGCCGCCCGATTAACGGAAGTCGTCGCCGTTCGCTCCCCAACCGCGCCCCGTCGACGCAAAAAAAAGGACGCGTCCGACTCGACGCGCCCTTCAAAACTAAAACAACGCAACTCCCTATTTAACGGGAGTTAACGTCGCTCGATCAAAACCCGCGAGCGGCGCGAACGTCGTCGAAATCGCGGAGATGATAGTCGATTCCAACGTAATCGAGCGTTCGGCAAAGCGCCCGCAACGCGACGCCGAGACCGTCGCAACCGCTGAAACCGCCGAACTGACCGCCGCCTTTGACGTGCGGTTCGAGGTCGACGAAGACGCCCGGAACGCCGCGCGTTTTCAGGTTTTCCGTCAGCGACGGCGCGATCTTGGCGAAGTCGCGCAAAATCGCCTCGTGTCCGGAGTAACCGCGGTCGCAGGGGACGAACCCCTTCATCTTTTCTTCGTCTTGACGGCCGCCCTTATCTTCGACGACGGTTTTGACGTAATCCTTGATGTGCAACCAACCGAGCCCCGGCTTCATCGCTTCGTATTGCTCGTAAATTTCGGCGGTCGTATACCCTTGAACGACGAGGTTCGCCGCGTCGAAGATCAGCTTCATCGCCGGATGATTGACTTGACGGTAAATTTCCGCCAAAATCCAACCGTTGCAACCGATAAGGTTTGCCTCGACTTCCAGCCCGAACGTCAAGTCGGAGCGATGGCACGTCTCGGCGATTTTCCCCAAACGGTCGACCGCTTGCGAAACGTACTTTTTCGGGTCGTCCCCCTTGGGCTGATAGAACGAGAACCCGCGAATCAGCTTCGTTTCGAAGAGGTGCGCGACGTCGCAAACGCGCTTCACGTCCTTTTCCAAATATTCGTCGAACGGAACGTAACGGTCGTTCGAGCCGTCCTCCACGTCGAGCAATTTCACCTTTCCGATCGGCGACCCGATCGACGAAACGTTCAGGCCGTAATCGTTTTGCACTTCGATAACGCGACGAATTTCGTCGGTCGTCAGCGCCATCACGTTCTTCACGCCGTCGCCGAGATTGACGAAACGGACGCTATAATATTGCAAGCCGAGCGCGGCGAAGGTCGCGAACTGCTCGACGAGCGTCTTTTCGTTGGAGCATTCGTCGGCGAACCCGGTCAAAATCACTTGCGGTTTCAGCGTTTTCTTAATCGTCATCGCGTTCGTCTCCCCTCGCGGTTTCGTTTTTGACTTAAAATTTAATTGGACGCTCGGCGGCCCGCGACGCTAAATAAGCGCCGTTCGCCGCGTTCTTCGCTAAATCAACGTCGTTTCCTTAAAACAACCGCCGATTTAACAACCGACGTTCAACTTTTGACGCGCCAACAGGAGCGCGACGAGCGTTTTCGCGTCGACGATTTCCTCGGCGGCGATCATCGCGTCGATTTCGTCCCAAGTTTTCGGGCTCGGCTCGATTTTTTCGCCGTCTTCGAGCGCGGTTTCGCCCGGCGTCAAGTCGGTCGCCAAGTACAGAATCAGCTCTTCCTGCAAAATCCCCGGCGACGAGTAAATCGCGGTCAAGCGCTCGATTTTTCCGGCGGAATACCCGGTTTCCTCGATCAATTCCCGAGTCGCCGTCAAGAGCGGTTCTTCGCCGACTTCGCGCGTTCCGGCGGGAACCTCGAAAATCGTTTTTTGCAACGCGACGCGGTATTGTTCGATCAGCAAAACCCGACCGTCCGGCAAAATCGGCACGATCGCCACCGCGCCGGGATGTTTCACCACTTGACGCTTCAACATTTTCCCGCTTCGCCCGACTTGCGTCCGCTCGACGACCTTAAAAATTCGCCCTTCGAACAAAATCGGCTCGCCGTCCGGCGTCGCGTTCGTCGCGCTCATCGATATTCTCCGCGTTTATATATTACCGCTACATTTTCTTATTATCGCAAGTTTGAGGAGGCGGAAACCGGCCGTTCCGACGCCTCGCCTTTAACGCACAGTATACACCGCCGAAGCCGGAAAGTCAACGATTCGCCTCGATTCTTTAAAGAAAAGCCGACGTTTCGCCCTCCCGCGCGTCAATTTTAACGTTTGTCCAAAATTCGCGATCCTCGCAAAGTTTAACGTTTAAGCAAACCGCCCCGACTCGTTCGAGTTTAACGATTTTCGGTCGTCGAATCGCGACGTTCGGATCGAGCGTCCCAACGCTTAATCTCGCCCAAATCGTTCGCGAAAAAGACGGAGCCGCCGTCGGGCGAAAAAGCGACCGCGTCGATCGACCCGACCTCCGGCGCCGTTTCTTGAAGCGTCCGATGCGCCGCGCCCTTGCGAATATTCCAAAGGAGAACGCGCTTTCCCGTCCCCGTCGTCGCCGCCGCCTTCATTCCGTTCGGAGAAAACGCGAAGTCCGAAACGTCGCTCTCGTGTTCCCCCAATTCGGCGAGAAACCGTCCGTTCGCCGCTTGCCAAAGCGAAACGTAACGCGGGTCGATTCGCGCCGCGAAAATCTGACCGTTCGGCGAAAATCGGCAAAAACGCCTCGAAACCGGTCCGGCGACGGCAATCTGCGCAACCTCCAACGCTTGCAACGGTTTTTTCGCTTTTTCCCATTCCACCGTCTCGGGAACGCTTAAATCCCAAATAACGATTTTAAACCGGGGCGCAAAACCGTTGTTTTCGACAAAATCCGACCCGCTCGCCGACGCGTCGAACGCCCCCGCTTCGCCGTTCTGCCCGATTTCGCCGTCTTCGGCGTTTTCGCCAATCTCGCCAATCTCGCCAATTTCCGTTTTTCCAATATTCGGCGGCGTTTCCTCGACCAACGTCGCGACCAAATCTCCGGCGGGCGAAACGGCCAACACGTCGACGACGCGCCCTTCGATCGTCTCGTTGGAAGTCAAGTCCGCAAACGTCATCTTGACCGCCTTCGGAAAACGGACGACGCGCCGCCGATCTCGCCGCAAAGTCAACGCCCATTCCCCAACCGCCAAACCTTCGCCGTCTTGCGCGATCGCGTCGCTTTCGCCGTTCCCCCCAATTCCCCCGTTTCGTCCGACGCGGCCGACGATCCAACGAGCGTTCGGCGACAGCCAAACCGAATCGGCCCTCTTCGCCGCCTCCGAAATTTTCAGCCGCGTCGCGTTCTCCGCCTCGACGGTCGCCGCGCCGCCCCCTCCTTCGAAAGCGCGAGTCGCCAAAACGGTTCTCGTCGCCGGCGCGAAGACGCTTATTTCGCGTCCCCCGGCGTTTTCAACGTTAAACTCCGTTCTTCCCGCCGCCGTCGTCGCGCTCGCCAAGGCGATTTTCGACCCTCCGTTTTGAGTCGCGTTTAATCCGCCGTTCGCCGCAAACCCGCGAAATTCGCTCGACGTCGCGTTTTTCCCGTTCCGCGATCCCCCCCCCGAACTCTCCGCGAAGACGCCGTTTCGCTCAATCTCGCAAGTCGTCCAAAAAACGCGCGTTCCCGCGTCGTCGAAAGTCGCCGACTTAACGCCGCTCGGCTCGGTCGCGTCGAACGCCTCGCGCCGCGCCTCCAAAAATTCGACGTTCCAAAGTTCGAGAACGGTTCCGTCGCTCGCCGTTTCGCTCGCCTTTCGAACGCCTCCGGAAGCGAAGAAATCGGAGTAAGCGTCTTCGCCGGGATCGTCAAAATCGCGCAATTTAACAAGAATCCGCTTCGAATTCTTCGCAATTTCCATCCGCTCGACGCGCCCGTCGACGCAAAGGACCGTTTCCGTTTGCGACAATCGATTAGCGACGTCTTTTTTCTTTCCTTGTCGCAAAAATACTTTTCTTCCGCGAACGCACCCGACTTCGCCGCTCAAAAAAAGCGCTCCGAGGCCCGCCCCAACCGACGTCAAAAAGGCCCGACGCGTCCGCAAAATCGGCGCGTTCGTTTTTATCGTTCGGCGTTCCCCTTCGTTTGTTTTCGTCGCGACGTCGGCAAACGCGCCGTTTTTTTTGCGTTTTGTCATTATTAATTATATACGTTTCTTATAAAGCGTCGAATCGGGCGCGATCTTTCCCCGTTTTGTCAAAATCGCCCCCTTAAAAATACCGAAACGCGCCGCGTTCGTCAAGCGAAATTTTAACGCGCCGACTTGCCGCTCGTTCCGCGCTTTTAAGAAAAAAAGAAAGCCCGTCGACTCGTCCGCTTGCGCAAAAAGAAGAAACGGTTATAATGAAGAAGCGGCGAAATGAAAACCGCCCGCGCCCCCGTTCGTTTTGCCGGTTAGACCGCCGCAAAACCGAACGCAATTCGAACTTTCAACGCGATTTTCCTTGACGCGTCGCTTCCCGTTTTTTGCGTCGCCTTGGGTTTAACGCTTTAAAATCGCTTTTTCGTTTGATTTCATCGGAGAGATTTATGTCCGTCGTTAGAACGCGTTTCGCGCCGAGTCCGACCGGTTATCTTCACATCGGCGGCGTCCGCACCGCTCTTTTTTGCTACCTGTTCGCGAAAAAACACGCCGAAGGCCGCTTCGTCCTCCGCATCGACGACACCGACCAACAGCGGAACGTCCAGGAGGCGTTGGCGCCGATCCTCTCCGGTTTGAAATGGCTCGGCATTAATTGGGACGAAGGCCCGGAAGTCGACGGTCCGTTCGCGCCCTATTATCAATCGCAACGCGCCGACAAGTACCAAGCGGCGGTCGACAAACTCCTCGCCGGCGGTTTCGCTTACCGCGACTACTCCCGTCCGGAAGAACTCCAAGCGGAGCGCGAGGAAGCGCAAGCCGCGAAGCGCACGTTCGTCTACAGCCGTCGCTTTATGGCGGAAACGGAAGAAGACTGCCGCCGTTTCGAAGCGGAAGGCCGTCAAGGCGTCGTCCGTTTGAAGATTCCGCGCGAAGGCTCGGTCGTCGTTCGCGACCTGATTCGCGGCGACGTCGAGTTCGAATGGGCGCAAGAGCAAGATCACGTTATCCAACGCGCCGACGGTTCCTGCCTCTACCACTTGGCGAACGTCGTCGACGACTACGACCTCCAAATTACGCACGTTATTCGAGCGGAAGAACACCTTTCGAACACGCCGCGTCAAATTTTCATCGCGCAATCGCTCGGCTATCCGCTCCCGCAATACGCGCACCTTCCGTTCGTCGCGGAGCCGGGAAGCAAGACGAAGTTGAGCAAGCGCAAGCTCGACAAATACCTCAAAAACCGCGACTTCGCCAAGCTCGTCGAGCAAGGCAAGAAGATCGCCGACCGCGTCGGATTGGCGACGACCGCCGACGGTTTTAACCCGGTCATCGTCGACTTTTACCGTCAAGTCGGCTACCTCCCGGAAGCGATCGACAACTACATCGCGCTTCTCGGCTGGGCGCTCGACGACAAATCGGAATACTTCTCGCTGAAAGAGTTGCTCGACCTTTTCACGTTGGAAGGCGTTACTAAAGCGTCGGCGTCGTTCGACCCGGCGAAGCTTTT
>JAZNJF010000395.1:0-1905 GCA_045577885.1 Thermoguttaceae bacterium
TTTCGCGGCGGTTTTGGCGTTTGCGGCGCTCGCGTTTGGGGTTCGAGAAGGGCTCGACGACGGCTTTTGGCTCTGTTTGGGGCTTCTTTGGAACTTCCCGTTTTTCTGCGTAACGTTTGGCGACCGAAGGCTTTGGCGCGATTGGCCCCTTTCGTTCGCGATCTCGTCGGCGTTAGTTCCCTTGGCGGTTTGCTGTTGCGTCTTTACTCCCGCGATCGCGGGACTTATCGCGGCGACGTTTTTCGGCGTTTGGCTGGCGGCGGTCGCGAGAGCGAGGTTGGGCGAACCTTCGGCGTTCCGGCGTTGGCGGACGACGGCGGCCGTCGGAGCGTTGGCGCTCGTCGAAACCGCGCTCTTCTTCCGAGCGGCGGCCGGCGAAGAACATTTTTGCTGCTCGCTGACCGTCGGACTTGGGATTATGCCCCTGATCGCCTTCCATTGGGGCGCGTTGGGCGCCGTCGTCCTTTATCCCAAGCGGCGACGCGACGTCGAGCGGAACGCCGAAACGCTCGACTTGGCGGCGTCGGAGTAAGCGTTTAAAATAAAACGAGATAGGGAACCGGAAAATCGGGCGAAACGGCGGAAGTCGGCGAAAAAAGGACGGCGCAAACCGTTAAAAAACGTCGAATTAAAGAGCGCGGCGTTGGAAGGAACGCGTTAAGCGGCGGAGTTTAACGGTTTTGCGGGAAAAAAGGGCAACGGGCGCCGAGGCATTGGTTGTTTCGCGTCGAATGGGCGCAAACGACCGGGAGCGAGTCGGCGATTTGCATTGCGACGCCGAGGTTTTCGCGGGAAAACTCGACCGCCGCGAGGATCGCCAAATAAGAGTCGCGCTTGCAACAACGGGGGCCGCCGACCGCGCCGATTTCGCCTAAAGCCTTTGACGTCGCGAGGTTGGCGAGCCCGAACTCCCGACCGGCGAGCGGCGTCGAACCGGTCGCGATCGAAACGAAAATACCGACCGAGACGCCCGCTCCGCAAGCGCCCCAAAAACCGCAAACGCCGCCCGGGACGCGTCCGCCGCGGTTGCGCGCTTCGACGAGCGCCGAACGTAAGTCGAGACGTCCGCCCGCGTTGCGATAAGCCGTCAAAAGGGACGCCGCGACGATAATATGGTGTTCCGGGCCGTGCAGGTTGCAGAACGGAAGCGCCGTCAGCCGCCGGAAAATCGCGAGCGGGTCGAGCGACTTCTCCGCCAAGCAGACGCCGAAAATCGCGTCGACGCCGGACGAATGGCAAGCGTCGCAAACGTAACAACCGGCGACGCAACGGGTTTTCGAACGCTCGACCGCGCCGCAAATCGCGCATTTCATCTCGACGTCTTCGAGCAAGTATTCTAACGGCGCGCCGCAAATCAAGCATTCGTCTTGCATTAGGGAAACTCCGGAAAAATAAAAAGCGGGGAAAGGGAAAAAGAAAAAGGAAGGCCGGCGAGAACGGAAAGCGGAAAAACGGCGTCGCGCGGGACGAAAAAAGGACTCGAAACGGCGTTCGAGTCCTTTTTAGCTAAAAACGCGGCGCAATTTAACGTCTTGGGAACGAACGAGTTAAAATGGTCGAACGCTCCCAAGGTTTAGCGCGAATTTCCGAATTAAGCGTCGGCGGAAACCGGGCCGACGAACTCGAGGTAGTCGTCCAAAACCCGCGTCGAACCGTTTTGAACCGTCGCGATCGCGGCGCGAATCAGCGGAAGTTCTTTCGCGACAAAGTAATCGACGACCTTCTTTTTGCGGTCGCATTTCGTCGCTTGCGACAGGAGGTAGTGGCCGACGAGGATCGCGATTCCGGCGTCGACGAGCTTGCGGGCGCGGAGGTCGACGTAAGAGGCGCCGAGACCGCGGGCGTAAGCGATCGCGTCGTCGAGTTCCGCGCGAACGGCGATCAGCTTTTCTTTCAAGTCGGAGG
>JAZNJF010000396.1:0-3720 GCA_045577885.1 Thermoguttaceae bacterium
AGGCGCTCGCCGACGGCGGAGTGAAAGCCGGTCTTCCCCGTCCGATCGCGCTCGAACTCGCCGCGCAAACGCTCAAAGGGGGCGCCGAAATGTACCTGCAAACCCGCAAACATCCGGGCGAGCTGAAAGACGCCGTTACCAGCCCCGCCGGAACGACGATCGCCGGCGTCGCCGCGCTCGAAGAACGGGGGTTCCGCTCCGCGCTGATCGAAGCGGTCGACCGCGCGACGGCTCGCAGTCGCGAACTCGGCGCTCGTTAAAACCGTTTTAACCGCTTTCATCGCTCCAAACGCGACGGTCGCTCGCCCTTTTGAACGCTTTCGACCGTCGCGGTCGTTCGAAACGAACGGCGTTTCCGCTTCCCCCTTTTCCCTTTTCCCATTTCCCCCCTTTTTTCCTTTTTCAACCGCTTTTCAATCGCCGAGCAATGCCGATTCCGCCCCCGCCGCCTCCGTTCGACCGCCCGCAAGCGCCGCCGCGCCGCGTTCCGCTCCCGACGCCGACGTCCCCCGAAGCGTTCCGTTCGCTCGACCGTTCGCGCGGAACCGACCCCGACGCCGAAAAAACGCGCCTTCCGTCCGACGCCGTCGGGAACGTTCCGACCGGTTGGCGGGTTTCGTCTTGGCTCTTTAGCGTCGCGTTGCACGTCGGGTTGGCGATTATCCTCGCGTTGATTTTCTTCCCGGCGCCGCGTCGACCGGTCGTCGAGGCGATCTTCTCGACCGAAATCGGCGACCAGCTCGACTTCTTCACCGAAGATGTGGGGAACCTCAACCCGAACGAAGCGGAGCAATACGCGCTCGACGTTCCGCAAGAACTCAAAATTGAAGACGCTATCGTCTTTGAAGAAAAGGAGTTGCCGTTCGTCCCGAACGTCGACGCGCCCTTTTTCGAACAGTCGCGAATTGAAATGACCGACGCCCTCTCCGGCCGCGTCGACCCCGGAACGAAAAACGACTTGATCGCGAAATACGGCGGGAACCGACGCACTCAAGACGCGGTCGCCGCCGGTCTCGCTTGGCTCGCAAAACAACAACGCCGCGACGGCTCTTGGAGTTTGCAAGGCCCTTACGCCGACGGCGTTTCGCCGAATATGCCGGACAATCCGGTCGCCGCGACCGGCCTCGCGCTCCTCGCGTTCCAAGGGGACGGCGTCACCCGAACCGACGGCGAATACGCCGCAAACGTCCGCCGCGGTTGGACTTGGCTCCTCAAACAACAGCGCGACGACGGCTGTTTCACCCCCGACGGCGTTACGGCGGAAAGCCTTTTTTACACGCACGCCGTTTGTACGATCGGGATTTGCGAACTCCTCGCGATGGAAAAGGGCGCGAACGTTTCGCTCCGCCGCAAAGCGAAGAAGGCGGTCGACTTTTTGCTCGAAAATCAACATCCGAAACTCGGCGGTTGGAAGTACGCGCCCGGCGTCGGCTCCGACCTTTCCGTTACCGGCTGGTGTTTAATGGCGCTCAAAACGGCGCAAGCGGCAAAAATTGAAATTCCGGAGTCGCATTTCGAACGCGTTTCGAAATTTCTCGATTCCGTCCAATACGACGACGGCGCCGGGTACGTTTACGAAGTCGACAAACGCGGCCAAATTAGCGACGTCAACAAACGACCGTCGATGACGGCGACCGGTCTTCTTTGCCGCGAATACCTCGGTTGGGAGCGGGACAATCCGGCGCTCGAACGGGGCGCGCAAACGTTGACGCTTCCGGAGTTTTTAGTCCGTTTCCCGCAAACCGCCGAAGAGGAGAAAGCGTTTTACAGCAACGTTTACGGTTGGTATTCAACCTCGATGGCGCTGAAACACCTCGGCCCTTACGACAAATATTGGCGACGTTGGAACGCGGCGTTGAGCGCGGAACTTCCCAAACGCCAAGAGCCGAAAACGTCGAAGGAAGCCGGGAGTTGGAACCCGAAATACGACGAGTACAACTTCGGCGGCGGACGGCTTTACGTTACGACGCTGTCGATCCTTTGCCTCGAAGTTTACTACCGTCATTTGGCGATTTACCGCGACTGACGGCGCCGCTTTTGTTTTTTCAAAAAACGCGACGATTATTTGCGTCGCGCGCCTTTTTGGCGGTCTCGCCTTGCCGGTCTCGTCGAGTCGAGCCAACCCGCTCGGCAAAGTTTGCGACAAGTCCCGACTAAGCGACGAAAGCCGCCGTTTGAAAACGAGGATTTCCGCAACGTTTTTAAAATAATCAAAGCGCGGCGCTTCGCCCGCCGCCGCTTTCCTTTTTCCCGTTTTATTCCGACGCGCCGTTCGTTCCGTTTGGAAGCGCTTCGCGCCGTCGCCCTTTCCTTTCCGTTTTTATAAAGGACCGATTTAATGCAACTTACGCGCAGAACGTTCCTCCTCGCGACCGCTCTTCTGTCGGCGGTTCGTCCCGACCTTCTCTTCGCCGACGGCGCGTCGTCCGTCCCGTTCGTTCCGAAAAGCGGCGCGTTCGGCGGCGAAAAGCTCGTCTTCGCCGCGTCGAACGACGTCGGTTGGGGCGGCTTCCTCGGCGCTCGCTACCAAAAATCGCTCGACCGCCTGTCGCAAGAGCCGATCGACAAGGTCGACTTCGTGTTGGCCGACGTTAACTTCAACCAAGAGCGGCGTTTCACGAACTACAGCGGCGACATTTCGGGCCGTTACATCGAAATCGCCTCGCTCGCGTCGCGTCCGGATCGCCCGGTTACGCCGATTTTGCCGCAGGTGATCGACGAAATCGTCCAATACCAAAAGCCGGACGGGCACTTCGGTCGCGACGTCGATTGGGACAAGCCGATCGATATCGCCGCCGCGACGGATCAATCGCTCGAAATGCCGATTCTTTGGGGGAACGGCCGCTTAATCCTCGGTCTTTTCGCGGCTTACGAACGCTTCGGGAACGAAAAAGCGCTCGCCGCGGCGATCAAGATGGCCGACTTTTACGTTAATATCGTCGTCAAACGCTTCTGCGACCCGGCGCGAATGGACGAGTACAAGCAGCAGGCCGCCGGGTACGCCGCCGCTTACGTTACCTGCGTCTATCACGGAATCGAGGGGCTCGTCCGCGCTTACCGAGTTACCGGCAAGGCGCAATACCTTGAAACGGCGAAGGTTATGGCCGATTTCCACGAACAGTTCGACACGCTCCCGGTCGGGCACAGCCACGGTTCGATCAGCGCCCACGAAGCGTTGATTATGCTTTACGAGGAAACCGGCGACAAAAAGTACCTCGACCGCGTCGCAAACCGTTGGACGGAGGCGGTTTCCGGCGGTTACGTCAACCCCTGCGGCGGCGTTTCCGAGAAGTACGAAGTGTCGTATCCGAGCGACGAAGGCTGCAGCGAAGCGGACTGGATGCGGCTCAACCTAATGCTTTGGCGCAACACGAAAGAAGCCAAGTACTTAGACTTCGCCGAACGAATGCTCTACAACGCGTATCAAGCGAACCAATGGGCGACCGGCGGCTTCGGGCACCGTCATCTCGGCGTCGACGACAAGGGCCCGTTCTCTTGGAAGCCGCGTTACGCCGAGTCGTACTGGTGCTGCAGCTATCACGGCCCGCTCGGCTATTACGAGTTGAAGGAATTTTTGGCGGTCGGCGCGGTCGGAAACAACGGCGCGAAAACGATTTATTACAACTTCCCGCTCGAGTTCGACGTTCCGCTCGACCTCGACGGCGAAAAGTGGAGCGTTTCGTCGCGTCCGTTCGAACCGAAAAAAGAGGGAGCGCAAAC
>JAZNJF010000397.1:0-21981 GCA_045577885.1 Thermoguttaceae bacterium
CGCAAGAGACGCAAGATAAACAAAACGACGCCGCCCCCGAAACGCCGGAAACGCAACAAGAAAAAGTCGACGGAACGCCGACCGACGCCGTTAAGTCGGAGGCCAAGCGGTCTTAGGAAGACAAATTATTGTGCCAACTCCTTGGCTCACAGAACGACATGGCTACGATCCGACTTCGCAAGAGACGCAAGATAAACAAAACGACGCCGCCCCCGAAACGCCGGAAACGCAACAAGAAAAAGTCGACGGAACGCCGACCGACGCCGTTCGCTTGACGCGACGCAACGGTCCGCAACGCGCCGCGACGCGCCAAGTCGCTCAACGAGGCGCCAAGCGTCCGGTTTCGGTTCCGCAAACGCGAGCCGCCGCGACGCTCTCCGAGCCGACGCCGGCCGTTAGTTTCCGCGCTCGCGTCGTCGTTCCCGCCGTCGACGCGCCCCGCGAAACCCCGGCGCCGGTCGTTAGCTTCCGCGCTCGAGTCGTCGTTCCCGCCGTCGACGCGCCCCGCGAAACCCCGGCGCCGGTCGTTAGCTTCCGCACTCGCGTCGTCGTTCCTTAAACCGGCGCGCGTTCGCTCCTTCGTCTCGTTCGTCGACATTTAGGCGCCGTCTATTTTCGCGGCGCCGCTCAAACGTCGACGACGCCTCGCTCGCCGCCTTCCTCAAAAACGCTCCGAAAAAACGTCGCGTACTGCGCAAAGCAATGCCGCGACGCTTCCATCGCCTTCGCCGCGACGTCCGCCGAAAGCGGAAACTTCCCCCAAAGCTCCTTATTTCTCAACAACGCCGCCGCCGACGCCGCGTTTTCGCCGAACTCCAGCCAAAATTCTTCGTCGCCGGAAACTTGGCAATCGACGTAATTTTCCCATTTTCTCTCCGCGCCGCGCAATCCTAAGGGACGTTTCCCCTCCGCCGTTTGATAAGCGTACTTCAGAACGCGGTCCGCCGCCGCGAAAAAATTGCCGAGCGGAGCGCAAACGCCTCGCGCCGCCGCTTCAAGTTCCGGCTCGTCGGCGTCGACCGCCGCGCCTAACAAAAACGCCGCGCCAAAGGGCGATTCTCCGTTCCGAACCCGTCGCGCCAACGCTCGAACCGCCGTTCGCGCTCCCAACGAATGCCCGATCAGCGCAATTTTCGCCGGTTCGGTCGGCAAAGTCGACGCAAATTGCGCAAACGCTTCGACGCCCGCTCCGTCGACGTACTCGCGCGCCGTTTTCCAAGGAACGTTCGACGGCCAACGATAACGTTCGAAACGAGCTCGCGGAAAAACCGGTCCCAAAATCTCGACGATATCGTCGACCGACGCCTCCGCCGACTGCCAGCCGGGACAAAGAACGACCCGCTCGACCGTCGCCAAGCGCCGCGCCGTTCCCGCGAAAAGTTCGCGCGCCGCCTTCGTTCGCTCCCAACGTCGGAACGTTCGCGTCTCGGCGGCGAACGCCTTCAGCGCGGCGGCGACGACGAAAAGATCGTCGCAAAGCCCAAGTCCCGGTATCCAGTCGAAAATCGCGTCGACCGGCGAAACGCAATAGAGCGCGGCGGCGGTCAACGCGATCAGCGTCTTCTTCGAGAAACCGCGATACTCGCCCCCCAACGTCGCTTTCAACGCCCGAAAAAGCGTCTTCGCGCCGTCGAACGCGACGTTTTTCGACGACGCGAAATTTTCAATCCAATTTTTAAAATTCGCGACGACGGAACGCGTTTCCTCCGAATTCGCGAGAATTCTCTCCGCCTCGTCTTTTTTCTCTTGCCAAATCCGGGTCGCGCGCCCCTTGTTCTCGTCGTTTAAAGAGGCGTTCGAGTCGGGCTCTCCGCTCGCGTCGAGTTTTTTAAACCGCTCGGCGCTCTTTTTTCTCGCTTCGTTCGCCGCGTTCGCCAACGCTCGCCAAACCGCGCTTCCTTCCTTTTTTTTCTCGCTTCCCTTAATTTCCAAGTCGCTTTCCCCCGTTTTGCGCGACTCGCCGCCGCCCTATGTTGCCGCCGCCCCCCAACTTTCCTATTTTAACGCAAAAAACGCCGAGAAGCGGCCCGCTTCGTTTCAAACGAACCGCTTTCGACGTTTTTACGTTCGCTTTCGCTAACCGCGCCGCCTTACGTCGACGCGGTTAAACGTTCGAAACTCACTCGACGGTGATCGCGCCGGTCGGGCAAGCGTCGACGCAAGCGCCGCAACCGGCGCAATCGTCGTTAACGACGGCGACGTCTTGGACTTCGATCGCGCCGCACGGGCAAGCGTCGACGCAAGCGCCGCAAGCGACGCAAGTTTCGTTATTAACAACAGCGGCCATTTCAGCTCTCCTAAACTAAATTTGTCAATCAAATTAAACGCCGTTCCGCAAAGCACGAACGCCGCGCGCTCGCCCTCGTTTCCCGACGTCGGAATTTTCTTTCGAACGGTCTCGACGATTAAAACCGGCGGCTTTCGTCGCGCCGAAAAACCGACCGCTTTTCGCCGTCCCGAACGTTTTCGTTCGGTCGTCAAACGTTCTCCCCCAAATTTGCGTTCGACAAAATTGGCGTCGACGTCTTAATAATACCCCCGAAATCCGATAGAATCAAGCCCTATCGGTCAATCTTTCGGCAATATTTTAAGAAAAAATCGCAAATTGGCGCGTTCGCCTCTTTTGCAAATCGATAAAAGACGTAAAATGTCAAGCGTCGGTAAAAAACGCCCGACGTCGGTCGTTTCTCGTTCGCGAGAAGTTTCGCATTTCTAACTTTTTTTTCCCGCAAGAAAGCGCGCCTAATGATCGAATCCGCAACGATCCGAACGCTCGACGAATCGCAAATCGACGCGACGCTGGATCGCGAAATTCGGCGTTTTCTTGTCGAAACGTTCCCGAATTGGGCCGATATTTTCCGAACGCGCCGCGCTTGGCACGACGCCCGCCCGGTTCGCACCGTCCTCGCGACCGTCCCGCTCTCGACGGCGGTCAAAACGCCGTCGAACGCTCCGTCAAACGCGCCGTCGTCCGAATCGTCGGAACAAAACGGCGTCGATTTTCGCGTCGTCGGACACGTCGCCGTCGTCGAGCGCACCGTCACAACCTGCTGGAATTGGCGGTACGCGGTCGCCGGCGTCCAAGGCGTTTCGGTCGCGCCGGACTTTCGCAAAACCGGCCTTTCGACGCGCCTCCTCGACGTCGCGCTCGCCGAATCGGCCGCGCTCGGGTACCCGTTCGCCGTCCTCTTTTGCCGCGAACCGCTCGTCCCGTTTTACGAACGGAACGGTTGGCGCCTCCCGAACGACTCGATGATCATGTGGAAAGACCGCGAACTCCCGATTCATATGCAGTCGAACTGCCCGATGTACCGCGAACTAAGCGCCGAAACCTTCCCGGAAGGGCCGATCGACGTTCACAACCCGTTTTGACGTCGCGGCGCCAACGCCTTGCGTCCGCCGTCGCGACGGTCGTTTTTCCCCTTATATATTAATAAACGTCAATACCTTATATATTAATTGATAACGCCAATATATTAACGTCAATATATTAATTAACATTAACAACGGCGCTCGAACGGCGCGTTGCGACGCGACGCGTTCGCCTTTCCTTACTTCCGTCTTCCCTATTTTGCCCGACCGGAGTATTTTATGCGTTTCCCCCTATTCCGTCGTTTTTATCTAAATTGTCTCGTCGCGGCGTTCGTCGGTTTGTTAGCGTTGGCGACGTCGTTCGCGCAAGACGCCGCTCCCGACGCGCCGCTCGACCTCGCCGTTCCGCAAAACGCGTCGAAAGCCGACCTCGTCGCCTTCCAAGCGAAGTTGACGCAAGCGCTCCAAAACGCCGCGCCCGCCGACGCCGACCGTCTTTACGCCGAATCGGCCGCCGCGTTTTACGAGTCGACGAAAGCGCTCCTCGCGCTCGATTTGACCGCCGACGAACGCTCGCAATACGTTTCGCAACTCGCGCAAATCGTCGCGACGTTCGCGCTCGAAGAAGGCGTCGCGGCGCAAAAGCTCGGGCCGCGCTTCGACGAGCTGACCGCGTTGGCGCAAGAAGCGAAATCGGCGTTCGAAGCCGCTTCCGACGCGGAAACCGCCGCCGCAAAACGCGCCGAATATCTCGAATACGCGAATTACGCCTTCTTGGTTCGGCTCCAAGTCGCGCAAAATTTGGCGGCGAAAGTTCGCGACGAAGCGTTCCTGACGCTCGCCCAAGACGCGGTCGCGTTCGCGGTCGAGAACCCGGAATACGGCGAAACCGCCTATCAAATCGTTATGCAGATTCGCGCTTACTCGAACGCCGTCGGCGACGCCGCGCTCGACCTCCTCGGCGAAGAGTTCGAAAAGACGAAAAATCCGACGCTAATCCAACCGATCAAAAAAACGCTCGGGCGCCGTCGTTTCGCGCGTCTCCCGGGCGGCGAACTCAAGCTCGAAGGGCTCCTCCTCGAAAACGGGAAGTTCGAGAAAAAATTCGACTGGAAAGATTACCAAGGCAAGGTGATTCTCGTCGAATTTTGGGCGACTTGGTGCGGGCCCTGCCGTCGCGAAATCCCGATCTTGAAGGAATTTTACGCTAAATACAAGGACGCCGGTTTCGAACTCGTCGGATATAGTATCGACCAAGACGTCGCGAAGTTGAAGTCGTTCGTCGTTGAAAACGAGATTCCTTGGCCGATGATCTCGCAAACGGAGTCGGTCGCGGCAGGTTTCGAACACCTGCACGACTATTACGCGATCAACGGCGTCCCGGAACTGATTCTGATCGGTCGCGACGGCAAAGTCGTCTTGACCGACGCTCGCGGTCCGAAACTCGCCGCCGCCCTCGCCGAACTCTTCCCGGAAATCGAACCGCTCGAACTCACGCCGAACGCCTTCTCGACCGAACGCGTCTCCGCGCCGAGCGCCGACGAAGAACCGCGCCGTTAAGTTGGCGGTCTCGCCCGTCTTTCGCCGTCGAACCCGTTCTTGAACCGCGTTCGACGGCGTTTTCTCTTGCCGCCGAC
This sequence comes from Thermoguttaceae bacterium, assembly GCA_045577885.1. Lineage (GTDB taxonomy): Bacteria > Planctomycetota > Planctomycetia > Pirellulales > Thermoguttaceae > RUG369. The sequence goes on from JAZNJF010000397.1 coordinate 4,950, forward strand.
GCTTTCGTCCCTTTCCGCTTGAAGCGGCGCGTCTCCCGCTTCTCGTTCGCGACCGTTCTTTTCCTCCGTTCGTTCGATAAAATCGCTAAAAAACGTCGCCCCGTCTTGTTAAATTGCGCAAATTTGATAAAATAAAGAAAGGCCCGTTTTGTTTAGGTTAAAAGTTCGGTTTTTGAAACAGGAAAGCGATTTATGAACAACGCTGAAATCGCGACGGCGATACGACGGCTGGAAGAAAACGTCGAACGCGCCTTCATTGGAAAACCGGAAACGGTTCGTTTAACCCTCGTCGCCTTTTTCGCCGAAGGACATCTCCTTCTCGAAGACGTTCCCGGCGTCGGCAAAACGCTCCTCGGGCAAGCGCTCGCCCGCAGTTTGAACGCGACGTTTTCCCGGATTCAGTTTACTTCCGACCTCGTTCCGCTCGACGTCGTCGGCGCCGACGTTTACCGACCGAAAACGCAGGACTTCGAGTTCGTCCCGGGCCCGATCTTCGCGAACGTCGTCCTCGCCGACGAAATCAACCGCACGTCGCCGCGAACGCAAAGCGCGACCCTCGAAGCGACGAGCGAACGCCAAGTAACCTCCGACGGAACGACGCGTCCGTTGCCGCGCCCCTTCTTCGTCGTCGCGACCGAAAACCCGATCGAGTTCGAAGGAACGTACCCGCTCGCCGAGAGCCAACTCGACCGCTTCCTAATGCGCCTTTCGATCGGCTATCCCGACCGCGCCGCCGAACGCGCCGTCTTGGCCGCCAACCGCAAAGCGCCCGCGCTCGACGCGCTCGAACCGGTTCTTTCGCTCGACGAAGTTCTCGCGATTCAAGCGGCGGTTCGCGAAGTGCAGATCGCGCCGGAACTCGTCGACTACCTCCTCGACCTCGTCGAAGCGACGCGGCGTTCCCCCGACGTTTTGGTCGGCGCGAGCCCCCGAGCGTCCCTCGCGTTCGCGCAAGCGGTTCGCGCGGCGGCCCTCCTCGACGGTCGCGATTACGCCGTTCCGGACGACGTTAAAAAACTCGCCGTCCCGGTTCTCGCGCACCGCCTCGTTCCGAAAAATTACCGCGCCGAAAACCGCCGCCGCGCCGTCGAGTCGATCGTTGAAAGCGTTTTAACGACCGTCGCCGCGCCGGATTAACGCCGTTCGCCGCGCTTCGCAATTTCCGCTCAAATTTCCGTCGTCCGTCAATTTTCACCCCGATTCCCCTCGCCAAGCGCCAATGTCCAACGAAACGGCGATTATCGTTTTATCCGGCAAAATCCTCGACGCTCCCTTTCCGTTAACGTCGCTCGACGCGATTCGAACGGCGATCGAACGCGAAACGTCGGCGCGCGGCGTCGCGGTCGTTCGCCGCGTCGCGACATTGGCGCCGACGCGCTTCTTCGCCGCCTCCGAATTTTTAAAAGCCGGTTTTGAAGTCGTTCCCGCCGACGACGAAGACGTTCAAGCGTCGGCGCTCCTCTTCGGCGCGCTCGCTTCGTCGGCCCCGGCGACCGAACTCCTTTTCGCGCTCGGCGTCTCGGAACCGCTCGAATTTCTCCGCGCGCTCGCCGGTCGAACGCGCCGCGTTCTTTTAACGACCGCCGCCGTTTCGTCCGCCCTCGAAGCGAACTTGGAAGGCCTTTACGACCTCCGCGCGCTCTTGGCCGACGACGGAATCGATTGGGATTCGCTCGACGCGACCTCTTGGCGCGACGCCGCGACGCCCGCCTCGCGACCGCTTTCCGCCCCGTCGTCTCCTCAAACGAACGCTTCGACGGACGACGACGACCTTTGCGCGCTCGCGCCGGAAACGGGCCCCGACGCGCTCGAGCTCGACGCGCCCGCTTGGAACGCCGCGCTCGAAGAAGTCCTTCTCGACGGCGGCGCGCTCGTCCGCACCGCTTACCTCGCGACCGAAAAAATTTCCGACCGCTTCCCAGGTTTGCCGGACTTTTTCCTCACGCGACGCGAAGATTTTCGCCGCCTCCTTTCGCCGAACATCTTAATGGTCGAAGAAAATTCGACGACGCGACTTTATCACAAAACGCACCCGGATTACCGCCCGGTCGCGTCCGACGCGGCGTTGGCGGCGCTTAAAATCGGCGCCGACGCTCCGGACGAAAATGCCTCCGCTCTCGCTGAAAACAACGACGCAAGCGAAAGCAAACGCCGCGCCGCGTCCGACGCAAACGGCGCGCAAAACTTTTCCGAACTCGCCGCCCGCGCTCGATTCGTCGCCCAAGAATGCCGTCGCTTTCGCTCGACGCCGTCCGACGCAAATCCTTACGGCGCAAACGACTTCGACGTTCAAGACTCCGACGATTCAACGCGCCCCCAATCGACGTTTCTTCGTTTGGCCGCGCGCCGCTTTACGTCGGACGAATTAGAAGAAACCGCGCGATGTTACGAAGTCGCGGCCCAAGCCTTCGAGCTCTTCGCGCAAGTCGTCGACCTGCCGCGCAACCAACGCCGCGACGCGTTCTTCGCTCGCGTCGCGCAAACGACCGCCAACGCTCAATGCGGCTTAAAGTCGTTATTGTCGCGACTTAACGTTCCGCTTGCGGCCGACGACGCGCAACGCGCCGCTTACGAACTTCTCTTGCGCCATTGCGGGCCTCGGGGCGTTTTCCTCGCGAATTTGCGTTTTCAAGACCGCTTAAATCTTGCGGAAACGCTCGCCGTCGCCGACGACGTCGCCGCGCTGTCCGACGAATTTAACGCTTTTCGAACCCGCGACAAAGAACGCCGTTCCCTCAAAGGCAAAGTCGATTACCACCTGAAAAAAATCGCGCTCGCGCCCGACTCGCTTTACGATTGGAACAAAATCGTCGAAGCGACGACGGCTCTTTGCGACACGTTCCGCGTCCCGCCCTCTTCGATTTGGTTCCGCGAACGTTTGTTCGATTGCGTCGACAAAATCCCGGAAGAAACGCAAACCACCGACGCCTTCGGACGCGTCGTTCAAGAAATCGACCTCGCTCGAATGCGCGAAGACGAAGCGATGGCGAAAATCTTCGACGAGCCGGAAGTCGTCGCGTATTCTCCGGCGCTTCAAGCGGTTCGCGAACGCTACGCCGGAACGCGCGCCGTTTTCGTCGGAGGCACGCCGCAACCGCACCTCCAAGAGCGGCTCGAAAAGAACCTAAACGTTCGCCTTTTTTGGTCGGAAACCAGCCACGGCGACTCCCTCGAACGCTTCGCCGGTCTCCTGCGCGACGACGAAACGCGCCTGTTCCTCGTTTACATCCCTTGGTGCAGCCACAAACATTCGGAAGAGTTCGCGACGTTAATCAAAGACGCGAACAAAGATTGCGTTCGACTCCGCAAAGGCACGAACCCGGAGCAGATCGCGCAGGCGATTTGCCGTCAACTCCGCCTCCTTCCGGACTCGCAACTTTAACGCCGCGTCCTTTCCGCCGTTCCTTTCGCGCCTCCGTTCCCCGTTCCTTCAACGTTATCGCCCGCCGCCCCGCCTTATGCCGCCCCTTTCCAACTCGACGCAACCGACGATTAGAGAACGTTTAACGCTCGCCGCTCTCTCGGAGGCGGAGGCGTTCGGCTTCGAAGGCTTTTCGATGCGCCGCGTCGCGAACGCTTGCGGCGTCTCCTGCGCGGCGCCGTACAAACATTTCAAAAACAAAAGCGAACTTCTCGCTTCGGTAATCTCGTATATCAACGAAAAATGGTTGGAGCGACAAGAAAAAACGATCGCTCGCTTCGCCGACGCGCCCCTTCGCCGCCAACTCGTCGAGCTAAGTCGCGAATACGTCCGCTTTATGGTCGAGAACCCGCGCTTTCTCGCCGTTTGGACGGCCAAAGGCAAAACCGGCGGCGTCGACTATCTCCCGATCAAAGCCAAAACGAGCGAACTGTCGAAGGCTCTCCTCCGTCAATATTGCGAAGAGTCGGGCGTTTCGGAGGAAACGGCGCGCGCCAAGATGTACGTCGTTCGCTCGCTAATTTACGGCGCCGCCTTGATGTTCTGCAACGGCGACCTCCCTTACGACGAAGAGTCGCTCAAATTTGTCGCCGATTTTGTCGACCGCGAATTCGACCTAATTTAACGTCGCGCCGCCAATTTCGCGTCCTGCCTATTTTGCCTAACGCCGCCGTTTTACGCTCGTATTTTACCGCCGCGATAAAATTAGCTTTCCCAAACGCGAAAATTTTCGTCTTTCGCCCTTACTTTTTTCACCTCGACGAGACATTTTTACAGAAAATGTCAAAAAGAACGTAAAAGAGGCGCGCCCCCCGCTTGACGCCGAGCCGATCGCGGTTATATTGTACAAAGAAAACTTGGTTAACAGCGTTAACCGTCGGTCGCCCTAATTCAAGCGACGCGGCAAAATTAGGATAAAATCGGTAAAAATAGCCTTTTTCGTCCGGATTTTTTCGTCGCCAAGCGGCTTTTTAACGTAATTCCTTACACGCGACCCGTCGACGGCCTCGCCGCCGCCCGCCGTTTCGCCCTTAGGAGAAGAAAATGGACGTTTTCCAAATGATCGCGAACGCGTTGGCCGACCGTTACGGTCTCGACGCTTCCGAAATTACCCCCGAAACGGAACTTATTTCGATCGGCGTCGACTCGCTCGACGCGGCGGAACTCTTGATGGCGCTTGAAGAAAAAATCGGCGTCGAAATCGAACCGACGAAAAAGTTGGCGACGATTAAGGACGTCGTCGCGACCGTCGAAGAAGCGCAAAACGAATCGTTTTAATCAAGCGTTTCCCCGTTCCCCCTCCCTACGAACGCAAATAATCCAAGGCGTCGACGCCTTATAAGAATATTGAAAGGAAGCGAATGAATCGTCGAGTCGTCGTTACCGGAATGGGCGCCGTTACGCCGATCGGAATTGGCGTTAGGAACTTTTGGTCGAACCTTAAAGACGGCGTTTGCGGAATCGGCCCGATCACTCGTTTCGACGCGTCGCGGGTCAAGTCGAGCCTCGCCGGAGAAGTGAAAAACTTCGACCCGCTCGATTGGCTGGAAAAAGCCGAAGTCGGCAAAATGGACCGCAGCGCTCAATTCGCGGTCGCCGCCGCGTCCGAAGCGATCCAACTGAGCGGCGTCGTCGGCACGGTCGACCCGAACCGCGCGGCGGTTTACCTCGGCACCGGAATCGGCGGTTTCGAAACGAACGAAACCAACTGCTTCAAACTCTTCGACAAGGGCCCGCGCCGCGTCTCGCCCTTCTTCGTTCCGATGATGATCGCGAACATGCCGGCGGGTCTCCTCGCGATTCGTTACGACTTCCGCGGCGCCGCGCTCCCGGCCGTTACCGCTTGCGCGTCCGGCACAAACGCGATCGGCGAAGCGGTTCGCGCGATTCGCCACGGTTACGCCGACGTCGCGTTGACCGGCGGAACGGAAGCGCCGATCGTCGAAGTCGGCGTCGCCGGTTTCAACTCGATGAAAGCGCTCGCGACCGCCGAAGACCCGAACGCCGCGTCCTTGCCGTTCGACGCTCGCCGCGCCGGTTTCGTCATCGCCGAGGGCGCCGGCGTCCTTGTTTTGGAAGAATACGAACGCGCCAAAGCTCGCGGCGCCAACATTTACGGCGAAATCGTCGGTTACGGTTCGACGTGCGACGCCTACCACATGACCGCGCCGCGTCCGGACGCCGACGGCGCCGCTCGAGCGGTCTCCGAAGCGCTCCGCGAAGCCGGTTGGCAAGCGGGCGAAAGCGTTTACGTCAACGCGCACGGCACCGGCACCCACCTCAACGACGTCGCCGAAACCCGCGCGCTGAAAATCGCGTTCGGCGAAGACGAAGCGCGCAAACTCGCGATCAGCTCGACCAAAGCCTCGACCGGGCATATGCTCGGCGCCGCCGGAGCCGTCGAGGCGATCGTTTGTTTGAAAGCGTTAAAAGAAAACGTCGCGCCGCCGACGATTAACCTCCTGGAACCGGACCCGGAATGCGACCTCGACTACATTCCGTCGACAAAGCGCGAAGCGAAATTCGACCTCGCGATTTCGAACTCGTTCGGTTTCGGCGGACACAACGCTTGCCTCGCGTTCCGTCGAATCGGCGGTTGAGCGGCTCGCCCTCTTTTTTACGACGCGTCGACGGAACGCCGCGTCCTTAACTCGTTACGTCCAAGGAATTTACGCCGTTCTCCGGCAAGGAGTAGAGCCGATGGAAGTCGTCGATATCGAACGTTTTTTACCGCACCGCAAACCGATGCTGCTGCTGGATTCCGCGGCGTTGGACGGCGACGTCGCGCGCGGCAAGTTGCAAATTACCGGCGACGAATGGTTCGTCCAAGGCCATTTCCCGAACCATCCGGTCGTTCCCGGCGTCATCCTCTGCGAAGCGCTCGCGCAAACGACGGCGTTTCTCCTCGCGAACGGCGTTCCGGAAAACAAAACGCCTTATTTGGTCGGACTTAACAACGTTCGCTTCAAACGCCCGGTCGAACCCGGCGACGTTTTCGAAACGGCCTGCAAGGTCGACCGAATCAAAGAGCCGTTTTATTTCACGACTTGCGAAGGTTTCGTCGGCGGCAAGCAATGCGTCAAAGCGGAACTTTCCTTCGCGCTGATCGAGAAAAAAGACGACGCGCCGTCGAAAAGCGACGCGTCGGAACCCGCTTAATCTCGACGTTTCCGACGGCGAAGCGAAGTCGAATCCGACGACGTTTCGCCGTTTTTGTTTCCAAGCCGCGCTCGACGCTCGACTTGCCTTTCCTCCCCCCCTTTGCGTCGCCGACGCGCCCCCCCAAAAAAACGCGTTTTGGCGACGCGCGAACATTGCGTTAAAGGCAAAAAATGACCGCGCTAAACCAAGAACATCCGAAAACTTACGATTCGGCCCCGATTCGGCGACAGTTCGAAGCGGAATTCGACTTTTTGAACGTCTTCGAACGCAACGCTCGACGCTTCGCCAACAAACCGGCTCTTAGCGACCCGCCGACCGGGCGCGTTTGGACGTACGCCGAACTGAACGCCGAGGCAAATCGTTTAGCGAACGCGCTTTACGCCGACGGAGTCCGCAAGGGCGACGTCGTTTCGGTGGGGCTTTACAACGGCGCGGAGTTTGTTTTCGCTTACATCGCGTCGCAAAAAATCGGCGCGATCTTCAATCCGCTCAACTACAACTGGTCGCCGAACGAAATCGCTTACGCGTTCGACGACAGCCGCCCGAAAATCTTTATTTTCGACGCGGAAATGGAGTCGGTCGTCGCGAAAGCGCTGCAGACGGCGGCGTTTCCTCCGTCGAAAACGGTTCGCGTCGGCGTTCCGGAAAGCGTTCAAATTGAATGCGTTGCGTTCGACGATTACGTCGCGCCGTTTGGCTGCGACGCGCCGTCGAAACCGGAAGGCGTTTCGATTTTCGACGAGATCGCCCGCCTCTACACGTCCGGCACGACCGGCCGCTCGAAGGGCGTTCCGATCAACCGCATGAACGAGGTCATGTCGGCGCACGAAGTCGCGATGCGCTATCCTATTTTCTCGGACGACGTTACGATCAACACGACGCCTTGGTTCCATCGCGGCGGTTTCCACGGCGGCATGACGCCGACCCTTTACCTCGGCGGCGAAATCGTTATTTTGCGGCAATTTAACCCGTCTACTTGTCTCAAATGCGTTCAAAAGCGGAAAGTTACGATTCTGCTCGGCGTTCCGTCGGCGATGACGATGGTCGCGCGCAAACAGGAAAAAGCGCACGCCGACGTCAAATCGCTCCGCCTCCTCGTCATGATGGGAAGCGACCTCGAACGCGCCGTTTACCGCTACCTGCAAGGCGTTTTCGCAAAGATCGATTTCATCAACAGTTACGGCACGACGGAATCGTTCCTGAACACCTTCCTCGACTCGAAAGACCTGCCGGAAAAAGCCGGGACGGCCGGGCGCGCCGCTTACGACGACGACGTAATTCTCGTCGAACCGATCGAAGACGGTTGGGGCTCGCCCGACAAATTGACGCCGAAAGACGGCAAAACGCTCGGCGAAGTCATCGTCCGTTGCAACTCGAAAACGGCTTACGGCTACTTCAACAAACCGGAGGAGACCGCGCGCAAGTTCAAGAACGGCTACCTTTACACCGGCGACCTCGCGATTTGGGACGAAAACGAATACGTCTCCATCGTCGGGCGCAAAGACGATATGATGATCTGCGCGGGCGAAAATATTTATCCGCAGCCGATCGAAGAGGCGATTTGCGACTGCCCGAAGGTTGCGGATTGCATCGTCGTTCCGGTTCCTGAAACGACGCGCGGCCAAGCGCTCGTCGCTTACGTCGTTCCTTCCGACCCGTCGCTCGCCGTCGCCGAATTGCTTAAATATTGCTCCGAACACCCAAGTTTGTCGAGCTTTACGATTCCGCGCTACTATCGTTTCGTCGAAGAACTCCCGTACACCGCGACCGGCAAAAAACAACGCTTCGTCTTGAAGCGTCAAGCGCCGGACGATTTGAAAGCGGGCGTCCTCCAACGCAACTAACGTTTTTCCGCGACTTACGACGTCGCGCCGCGTCTTTTCCGCCGTCGACGCTCGACGCGTTTAACGTTCGCTCAATAAAAAACGCCGTCGTTTTGCGCGACGGCGTTTTCATTTAGATATTCTCTAAACTTCGGCGTTTCAACGACTTAATCGACGACCCAAAGGTCGGGCAAGTTGCGCCCGCGTTCGCCGTCGTGGAGCCCGTATCCGAGCAAAAAGAGGTCTTCCGACTCCAGCGCGCTCCACTCGACCGGAACGTCGACGGCGCGCTTTGCCTTTTTGTCGACCAGAACGACAACGCAAACCTCGGCGGCGCCGCGACTTACAAAATGGTCGCGCAACCGTTTCAGCGAACGCCCGGAGTCGATCATATCCTCGACGATCAAGACGCGCCGCCCTTCAAGCGGCGTTTCGACGTCTTTCGTCAACGCGACGGTTCCGCTCGAAACTCGCGCGTCGCCGTAACTTGCGGCGCGAACGAAGTCGATTTCCAGCGGAAAATCAAACTTGCGCGTCAAGTCGGCGAAAAATATCGCCGCGCCCTTCAAAACGCCGACGACTAAAATATTATCGTTCGGAGTTTTACGATAATATTTGTTAATTTGCGCCGCGACGCGCTCGACGGCGGCGGCGATTTCCTCGGCGGTAAAGTAAATTTTCAAAAGACGCTCCTTTCCTTCCCCTTTTTACGTCGCTCGACCGGCCGCGCGGCGAAAAAATTTCATTATCGGCCCTCGTCCAAACGCTTCCAACTCCTTAACGTTCGCGGGTTTCCGTTTCATTTCTCTCGATTTTTCTCTTTACCCGCTCGATTTGCGCGTCGTCGAGCCGGTAAAATTGGAAAATTTCGGCGTTTAACGTTTCGAGCTCGGCCGTCTCGCCCGCTAAAATTGCGTCGACGCGACGCTCAAAGCGCCGATTCAACGCCGCGTCGATCTCCGGAAACGGCAACTCCGACAGCTCGCTTTTCAACACTTTCGCGCCCGCAAAGGTTTGCGAATAAAAGAATTGAAAAAGCTCCGAATTCAACAGCGCGGCGACCGTTTTCGCGCTCGTCCCGGGAATCCGCGGAATTAAAATGTTCGCGCTGTTTAAAAAAAGGCGTTGCGACGCGTCGTAAGCGAACGTCAACCGCTTCGAAACAAAGCGGTAAACCAACTTTTCCGGCGCCCGATAATATTCCTCTTTCGCGACTTGCTGCAAACGCGAACGGTCGTAACGCAAATAAAATTGCGGCGGCTTGACGACGAACGGTTCGATTTCCTTGCCGGTGTAAATCGCTTCGCAACCCGTTTCCGGAAAGCGCTTTAAAATTTCGCGATTGTTTCCGGTAACGACGCCGAGCGCCCAAACGCTTTGACTTAAGTCGAAACGTCCAAGTTCGCGAACGCGGCGCAAAATCGCCTCGTCCTCCGGCGTTGGAAAGGAAAAAACGCGGTTCTTCGTCGCGAAAAACGGCGCGGTCGTCGCGATTCGAACGCCTTGCGCGTCCTCGACTTCCAACGTTTCCGACGGCGAAACGCAACGCGACGACACGACGACGCATTTCGTCGCGACCCCGGCGAACGTCTCGTCGCGAAACGTTATCCGCTCCAAGCGAACGCGCTCCGTTAAAAAACGCCGCAAGTCCCGGTGCGAAGCGACGTTAAGAACCGACTCCGGCAACAAAAACCGGACGGCGGCGCCCGATTTCGTCAAGGTAAACGCCTTCGCGAAAAACCGTTCGAAAACGTCTTTCGTCGCGAAATCGTCCAACGTTAACGTTTGTTTTTTGGCGGTTTGCTCTTTCCGACTTTTACACGACGTCGTCGCTGCGCCCCAAGGCGGATTCGTCGCGATAAAATCGAATTTTTCCGGAAACCCGGCGGCGCGGGCGGTTCGTTCGGCTTCGTCGCTTAAAAAGTCCCAACAAACGACTTGCGGCGCAAAGGCGCGGTTCGGAAATTTCAGCAAAAGATTAATTTTCGCGACAAAGACGGCGGTCGGGTCGAAATCGCCGCCGAAAATTTGCTCCGGCTCGATGTTTTTTAACGCGGTCAAAAACGCGCCGCCGCCGCAACACGGATCGAGAAAGGTTTTACCGCCGGAAAAGTCGAAGTCGGCGGTCGTTGTTTCGGCGATTTTTCGGGGCGTGTAATACGCGCCCTTCAAATTGCGCTCGCCCTCGGTCGTCGACGCAAGATAAGCCGCGCCAAGGAGATCCGTTTCGTCGAGCGGCGGCGTCCAAGAGGCGATTTTCGGAATCGACGCGAACCGCTCCGCGTCCAAAACGTCGACGACGTTCGCCTTGTCCAAGATCCCCCGCTCTCGCAAAAGCGCGACGGCGAGCGCCCCCAGCGCGTCGCGAAGCGGAACGTCGTTCGCGTCGACGAACTCGACGAAACGCCTTATAAACTCGACGTTTGCGCGATTCGTCAAATATTCGACCGGAACGCGGCGCTTTGTCGAACAAGTTTTGTTCGCGCGCTTCGTCAGCCGACCGCTCGGATTCGCGCCAAGACGTCGCCAATTCCGCAACGTCGATTTCGACGCGTTCTTTATCGTCGCTTCGTCGATCGTTCCTCCTTGCGTTTTCAACTTTCGCCGTCTTTCTTTTAAGAACGCGACGCAAGCGGACGCCGCGCTTTACGTCGCCCGCTTGCCGCTAAAATTCAACGTCGAACGCACCAAACGCTCGACGCGCCGTCGCTTAAACCGCCGTCAGATTTTCTTGTAAATCGCCAAGAAGAAGGAACGCGGCGCCAACTTGACTTCGAGCGTCGCAAGTTCCGCTCCGCTAACGACTTCCTTCGTTCCGTCGAAATATTCGACTTCGTATTTCGCCGTCGGATCGACCGCCGGGAGTTCGAACGTTTTCGTTTCCTCCGGAGCGTCGGCGCGACGGAAGACGAGCGCGAACCCGTCGTTTTCGGTCGGACGATGCAACGCCCAACCGCACCAAACGTCGTCGGCGGCGCCGGTTTCGTCGGTCAACGGGTAAAAGTCGCCCATATAATACGCTTGCAAGCGCGCCGTTAGGCCGAACATCTTTTGGAACCAAGCGGTTTCGGCGTCGGTAAACTTGCGGCGAACGATTCCGCCGTCGAAGTCGGTCGGAGTGAAAACGGTTCCGGACGAAACGACGCTCATGAAGCCGTAATCGTCGCCGACCGCGACGCAGTTCGTTTCGCCGCCTTGGAACGGCAGGAACGGCGTCGAGTTGAGCGTCATATTTTGCCCGAGATTAATCGCCGTGTCGCCCGGCTTCATTCCGATGAAATAGTCGCTGCGACAGTACGAGTGCGCCCGGCGAACCATTTCAAAATCGATTCGGCGACCGCCCGACGCGCAGTTTTCGAGCAAAATGTTCGGGAAGCGCGCCCGCATGTCGTCCAAAAACTTGTACAGCGCGGCGACGTGTTTCGCTTCGACCGCTCCGACGCGATGTTCGCCCTCTTTCGCTTCAAGACGCGCCCAGAAACCGGTCGGCTCCATATTAAAGTCTTGGCGGTAAACGTCGATCCCGTGTTTCTCGATCGTTCCGTAAACGATCTCTTGGATTCGCTTTAACGCTTCCGGATTCGCGTAATTGTAGAGCGCGCCCTCGACGAAATCGGGGTTCTCCTTCACGACCGGCGCCGACTCGTGCACGCGCTCCGGCTCGAACCAAAGGAGGAAGCGCATTCCGGCCTTATGAACGGCGTCGGCGATCGGGAGGAGGTCGCCGGTCGGGTGCGTCGTCGTGTTGACGCGCCAATCGCCGACGAAGCGGTACCAGTCCGGCCCGCAGTTCGGGTAAGGGTCGGTCTCGTGCGGCGCGCCGTACCACCCGGCGTCGACCCAGTACGTGTCGCAAGGAATCCCGGCGTCGAGGCGATATTGGAGAATGTCGAGCATCATTTGCGGCGTTTTGTTCCCTCCGCCGGCGGTGATCGCGAGAATCGGCGGGACGATCTTGCCTTCGGCGTCGCGCGGCGACATATGCTCGCGCATGAAGCGGTGAACGACCGTTTTGAATTCGCGGCGCGTTTTCCCGTCGCGCTCAAAAACCAAAACAGACGGCTGACGGAGCGTTTCGCCCGGATTGAGCTTCATTCCGCAACGCTCCATTCCGAGTTCGACGCGCAAGGAACCGCCTTCGTTGGCGAAGCGCGCTTTCCAGTCGCCCGTCCAACCGATCGCGAAGAGAGCGCCGGTTTTGTCGCCGAAACTCGCGTCGATAAAGGGGGTGAATTCGCTCGACGACCGCCCGCTCGGGGTCGCGAACGTCTTTTCTTCGCCCGGTTTCAACGCGAAATTCAGCGGCGCGAAGTCTTCCGGAACGCAAGTCGAGCCGCGGAGCAGGTCGAGCGTCGCGGTCGAGTCGGCGTTCGGAAGCGCGAACGAATCGGCGAAAACGCGCAAATTTTGAACGACGTCGGTCGGCTCCGTCGCGGAGAGGTTCGTCAGCGACGTCGAGATTTCGCGAACCGGGAAGCCGTCGAACGTTCGGACGCGCACGTCGAGCGCGAGTTTGCCGTCCGCCGCGACGTACCGCGTCGTCGAAACGTCGCCGTCGACTTTCGTTTCCGCCGCCGCGACGCCGGTCGCGTAAGCGCCGTCGAGAGCGAACGGAGCCTTAACCGCTTCCGCCGCCCAAGCGTTTCCGGTCGAAGCGACCGCGACCGCCGCCAATATCCAAGAGAACCAACGCGTTTTCATTATTTCGCCTTTCTTGGTCGAGATTTCGTCAAACATTTTCCCGATCGCGACGCCGAAAACGCCGTTCGGCCCTTCGAACGCTAAAAATTTCCGCGTCGCAACGTTAAGGATACCGGACGCGAGGCCCTTTGTCAACCAAATTCTCCCGATAAATTCCGTCGCGGCGGAAAAAACGACGCAAAACCGGAAATAAAATCGAAAAAAATCGGTCGACGGCGCGAAAATCGGTAGACGTAAAGGCGAAAAAAGATTAAAATAGAGTCGGAACGTTTTCGGACGCTTCGGGTCGCGCCGCGCCCGTCGCCAAGTTTCGCTATTTCCCCCGTTTTGCGCGTTTTAACGTCGCCGACGTTGTTTCGTCGCCGTTGAACGCTCCGCTTGCGCCGCTCGACTTGCCGTCGGCCGCCGCAAACGGCAAGAGAAACGTCAAAAGCGTTAAAAACGAACGCTCGGAACGCGAAACTTGGGAACGCCGCGCCGCCGCCGAACGTCTAAACGTCGCCTCGCCAACTCTTCGACGAACGCCGGGACGTCCGGCGGGCAAGCGTCGAATCCGCTTCCGTTTTCCGTCGACCGCGCCTTTTTTCGCGGTCGCCGCCGCGCCGTTTCGGACGTTTTCTCGTCGAGCGCCGCGTTTCCGGAAGCCGAGTTGAACCAGCAACGGAGCGAAACAAGACGATGACCAAGAGCTTATTTTCCCGCCGATCGAACGCCCTGTCGCCGCGCCGCGGTTTTACGCTTCTCGAAATTTTGACGTCGATCACGTTGGCGCTGACGCTGATGTACGCGGTCGCCCGCATCTTCAGCTCCGTCGGCGGCTCGATGAACGAAACGATGAGTTCGATGGAAATGTCGAACGCGCTGCGCAACGCGAAAAACCGCTTGACCGCCGACCTCGAAGCGACGTCGGTAACGCTCGCCCCGCCGCGCAACTCCCGCCGCGACGAAGGGTTCTTCTGTTACGTCGAAGGAATGGGCGGCCCGTTCGACCGCGTCGCGCCGGCCGCGCCCGCCGGAAACGGCGGGAATCCGTTTTCCGTCGGCGACGTCGCAATCGACTTGGAACGTTTCCAAACGACGAACGACGTCGACGCGAACGGCGTTTCGGAAGCGACCGACACGACGGTCGGCGACCTCGACGATATTCTCTCCTTCACCGCGAAAGCGCCGGACGGCCAACCGTTCCGCGGGCGTTTTATCGAACCGGTTTACGAATCGGTTCTCGACGCTTCCGGCGCCGTCGTCGGCAAGCAAATCGTCGACGGCGTCCCGACGACGATCGAATCGGAATACGCCGAAATCGTTTGGTTCGTTCGCGGAACGACGCTCTACCGCCGCGTTTTGCCGCTCGTCTCGAACGAACGCTTGCAAGAGAGCTTCGAAGCGTTGAAACAAGCGTCTTTCATTTCCGACTCCCCGTTCGCGGGCGTCGCTTACGAGAACGTGCGACACGGCTTCGGTTTTTACCAATATTACGACGTTTCCGTTCATATGGGCGCGGACGGCGTTCTCGTCGCGAACACGCTCGGCGACCTTTCGAACCGCGAAAATCGCTACTTCTATTGGAACTCCTGCGGTCAAGCGCTTCACCCGGATAATTCCAATTTGGAACGCGGCCCCTTCCCGTTGCACGGCGCGAACGGCGCTTGGTATTGGCTCCGAACGGCGACGCTCCAAGAAAGCGCGGCGCCTAATTTCCGCGCGGGCGCTCCGTTTGGGCGACACAGCGACGCTCGCGATTCGCAAGTAAAAATCGCCGACGGTTCCTTTAACGGCGCGGCGCGTTCGGACGTCGACTCGACCGGCGGCGCCGGAAGCGGTTTCCGCAACGACGGTTCGACGAACGACGCGTTTTGGGCCGGTTTCCAACAGGAACTGTCGTTGACGGCGGACGGCTCGACCGCGTTGGCGTCGGGAACGTACTCGGCGAACGCGCTTCCGGTTCTCGGCGCGCCGTTCATTAATTACTGGGATTCGCCGCACGTTTGGGATCAAGTCGATTTCGAAACCGGCGACCTGCGCCGCAACGCCGAAGACCTCCGCGCCAACGGTTACAACAAAGACTTGACGCTCAACCAGGACGTAATGTTGACGAACGTTATTAGCTTTAACGTTCGCGTTTGGGACGAGAGCGAAAACGCCTACGTCGACCTCGGCTCCGGCGTCGCGAGCGGCGAAGCGGTCGCGAACGATCCGAACGACTTGCGCTCTTTCGGGCGTTGGTCGGATTATACGAACTCGCTCTTCCTCCCTTGCGTTTACGACACTTGGACGGAACAGTACCAACGCGACCTTTACCTTTACGACGATTATATGTCCGCGACCGTCGCCGGTTATACGCGACTCGCGAACGGTTCGCTCGCCGACGTTCCGCTCGACGCGACCCCGACTTCGGCGCAACTCCAAAATTACCCGCCGCCTTACGACGTTCCGCTCAAGAGCGTTCAAATCGAGATTCGCGTCTTCGACCCGCGCTCGAAAGCGATTCGCCAATCGACGTTCGTCGTCGACCTGTCGAAAATCTAAGCGGCGGCGAGCGTTAGTTTAACGCGCCCAATAAAAAACCGGCGAGAGCGTTTTTAAGCGTTCCCGCCGTTCTTTTTCTTGTCGTTCCAAAGCGCCGCCGAACGGCCCGACGTTCGAACGTTCGCCTTTTCCGTCGACGCTAATTTACCAAACGCTTCCCGTTTTGTTTCTCGTTTTATTTCCCGGCGCGTCCAGTTCCGTCGATAAAAAAAGCGTCGAGTTTTCGCTCGACGCTTTTTCGTTTTTCGCTCGGAACGCTAACCGCTCGCCGCAATTAGAAGTCGTCCGGGAGTTCCTTCATATCGGCCAAGGTGAAGACCGGGCCCTCTTTGCAGACGTAAACCGAACCGCAGTTGCAACGACCGCATTTGCCGAGACCGCACTTCATTCGGTTTTCCAAGCTCGTGAAGATCGCGTCGTCGCTGAACCCGCTCTTTTCGAGAACCGGGAGCGAAAACTTGATCATGATCGGCGGCCCGACGACCAGCGCGACCGAATTGTCGCCCGAAACGCCCGCTTCGCCGAGAACCGTCGGAACGAAACCGACGCGACCGTCCCAATCCGGCGTTTCCCCGCCCGGGTCGACCGTCTTCAACACGTCGACGTTCGGGTACTTCGCCCATTCGTCGAGTTCGCTCTTGCAGACCAAGTCGCCGACGGTGCGCGCGCCGTACACGATCGTGATTTTGCCGTATTTTTCGCGGTTTTCCAAGGCGTATTGAATCGCGCAGCGAATCGGCGGCATCGCGATGCCGCCCGCGACGAAGACGAGGTTCTTGCCTTCCCACTCTTTCATCGGGTACGAGTTGCCGTACGGGCCGCGGAAGCCGATCGTGTCGCCCGGCTCGACGTCCCACATGCGCTCCGTAACGCGCCCGGTCTTGCGGAAGCAGAACTCGATGTATTTTTTCGAGTTCGAGCAGCAAATGTTGAACGTCGACTCGCCGACGCCGAAAACCGAGTAAAGGCCGAATTGCCCGATGTTGAACTTGAACTCCGCCGCTTTTTCCGGATCGCGGAACCAGATGCGAACGCGCTTGACGTCCGCCGTTTCCTGCGTAACTTCAAGGACTTCCATCGCGTCCGGCTTGTAAATATTTTCCATTGTTCTTCCTTCGTGTCCGCGACGCGCCGTCGGAAAGAAGCGCGTCGCGTTTTAATCGAGTCGAATTCTCGTTAGTCTTCTTGGTTTTGAACGACGTCGGCGTTCAACGTTTCGAGCGCCGGACGAACGCCGAACGACGCGCCGCACGAACGCGAGCAGTTGCCGCAACCGGTGCAGAGGTAAGGGCCGAATTTCCCGGGATAAATCGAGAATTTATGCGTCAAACGTTGACGTTGGCGCTTCCCTTGCGTCGAGCGCGGGTTGTGTCCGGACGCGTGCAAGTCGGATCGTAGC
>JAZNJF010000398.1:0-2462 GCA_045577885.1 Thermoguttaceae bacterium
TTGGCCTCCGACTTAGCGGCGTTCGTCAAATTTTGCTCCTAACGCAGTACAAATCGCTGAGCCTCGACCGGCACGTCGCGACCGGTTGGGCCCGCTTTTTTCACCGCGAACTGCGCGAGTTCGTCGACGTCGCGCCGCCGCAACAACGTCTCGACGAAAGCTGGTACCAAGGCACCGCCGACGCCGTTTACCAAAATATTTACTCGATCGAAAAGGAATCGCCGGAACTCGTTCTCGTCTTGGCGGGCGATCACGTTTACAAAATGAATTACCGCGACATAATCGAGTTTCATCGCGCGAAAAACGCCGACTTGACCGTCTCCGCGCTCCCGGTTCCGCTCGACGAGGCCCGCGGTCGGCTCGGCGTCTTGGAGGCCGCCGCGGACGGTCGCGTCGTCGACTTCGAGGAAAAGCCGCTCGCGCCGCGTCCGCTTCCGGACGATCCGACGTCCTGTTTCGCGTCGATGGGCGTTTACGTCTTCAACGCGAAATTCCTGTACGAAGCGCTTTGCCGCGACGCGACGAAACTCGGCAGCCGCCGCGATTTCGGTCGCGACGTCGTTCCGCGAGCCGTCGAAAACAACGACCGCGTCTTCGCCTTCCCGTTCGTCCAAACGGGCCCGGACGGCAAAAAACGCGGCGCGTACTGGCGCGACGTCGGAACGCTCGACGCGTACTTCGCCGCCAATATGGACCTCGTCGCGGTCGAGCCGGAGCTGAATTTATACGACGAAAACTGGACGATTTACACGCCGCGCCCGAACTCGCCTCCCGCGAAATTCGTTTTGCCGGAGGGCGAAAGCCGAGGTTGCGCGCTCGACAGTCTCGTTTGCTCCGGCGCGATCGTTTCCGGCGGAACGGCGCGACGCTCGATCGTCGGACTCGGCGCTCGAATCGAACGGGACGCGGTCGTCGAAGACTCGATTCTTTTCGCGGAAACGGTCGTCGAACGGGGCGCGCGGCTCCGCCGAACGATCGTCGACAAGGGCGCGGTCGTTCCGACCGGTTGGCGCGTCGGCTTCGACGCGGAGCTCGACCGGTCGCGCGGATTTTTTGTAACGGAAAGCGGCGTTACCGTCATTCCGAAATTTATCGGTTGACCGAGCCCGCGTCGCCCGTTTTACCGACTTTGCCTATCCCGCCTACTTAGCCTAAAAGCGCGGCGCGGCGCTCGTTAAAATCGGTAAAACCGGCGTCGTCGACCGTTACCAACGCGGTTTCGGGTTCAAAATCGCCGCGATCGCCTCGACGAGCGACTTCAAACCGTCGCCTGTAACCGCCGAAATGAGATGCGCTTCGACGCCCAACTCGTCGGCGAAACGACGGCGAACGACCTCCGCTTCCGGCAAGTCCTTTTTCGAAACCGCGACGATCTCCGTCCGCTCGCCGAGCTCCGCGTCGAACTGCTCGAGTTCGTACCGAATCGCCTTGTAGTTCGCGATCGGGTCGGTTCCGTCGATCGGGGCCGGCTCGACCAAGTGGAGCAAGACCCCGGCGCGCTGGATGTGCCGCAGGAAGTCGTGTCCGAGCCCGACGCCGAGGTGCGCGCCCTCGATCAACCCCGGAACGTCGGCGACGACGAACCCGCGATCCGGCCCGATTTGCGCGAGCCCCAAGTGCGGCTGCATCGTCGTGAACGGGTAAGACGCGATTTTCGGTTTCGCCTTCGTGAGACGGCTCAAGAGCGTGCTTTTTCCGGCGTTCGGTTTCCCGACCAGCCCGACGTCGGCGATCATCCGCAACTCGAGGCGAACGCGGCGTTCTTGCCCCGCTTCCCCCGGCGTCGCGATCAGCGGCGAACGCATCGTCGCCGATTTAAAGCGAACGTTTCCTTTCCCGCCGAATCCGCCGCGCGCGACGATGAATTCGTCGCCGTCCTCTTTCAAGTCTTTGAGGAGCAGATCGTTTTTCGCGTCGAACACCATCGTCCCGACCGGCGTTTCAATAATCAAATCGTCGCCGGACGCGCCGTGCCGCTGCGCCGAGCCGCCCTGTTCGCCGCGCTCCGCCTTCCAAGTCTTTTGATTCGCTAAGTGGAGCAAACTGGCGACGTTGCGATTGGCCCGCAAGACGACGTCGCCGCCGCGTCCGCCGTCGCCGCCGTCGGGGCCGCCGCGCGGAACGTATTTTTCGCGCCGAAAACTCGCGCAACCGTCGCCGCCCTTCCCCCCGACGACTTCGATCGTTACTTCGTCGACAAACATTTTATCTAAAACCCCTATTTTCTCTTAAAACCGGACGTTTCGCCGTCTCTTTGCAGACGCTTGCGTCCTTCGACGCGCGACGCTCGCGAACGAACGCCGAAAATCGGCGATAACGCGGCAAAACGCAAAAAACGAAACGCGAAACAAACGTCAAAACGCGAAACGCGCGAACGAACGCCGAAAAATCGGCGATAACGCGGCAAAACGCAAAAAAACGAAACGCGAAACGCGCGAACGAACGCCGAAAAATCGGCGATA
>JAZNJF010000399.1:0-4318 GCA_045577885.1 Thermoguttaceae bacterium
CGAAGCAAAGTTGACCGTCGGCGGCGACGTAAAGCGCGCGGACGTTCCGCGTTTCGCCGTCCTCGTCGACAAAGTACACGTCGCCGAAATCGACGCTGTTTTTCAGTTCCTCGTAAGTCGCCCGATTCATCGTCGTTTCTCCTTTCCTTTTCCCCTTTCGTCGCAGCGTTTGCGCTCCGCCGCTTTAAAACGACGCGACCGCGACGCCGACCGCCAAAAGCGACGAAACCGCGAACCAAAACGCCGCGCGACGATAAATCGCGACGTCGTTTAGCGCCGCGTCGAGCGCCGCCCAAGTCCCGAGTTTGTACGTTTGTTTCATCATCTTTCTCTTCTCTTTTCTTAGGTTAGCGGCATAACGGCGGCGAGTTCGCGACCGTCCGGCGACGCGACGCGGAACGGCTTGACGGGATCGCTCGACGAAATTTCGACCGACGGCGCGCTCCAACTTTCGAGAAAGCGGAGGTTTTCCGGGTCGACGTCGAACCCGAACGAAACGCCTTCGTCGAGACCGTCGATCTCGAACGGCTCGACGACTTCCGACGTTCCGATTTCGGCGCCGACGCAAGTCGCGGTCAAGCCGGTCGCGTCGAATCGGAGCGTAACGCGGCGCTTTTCGTCCGCCGTCGCCGACGCCGCTCGAACGACGCGGAGAAGTTTTTCGCGGTCGACGCAAACGACGCGGTCGCCTTTTTCCGGAACGACTTTCCGCCAATCGGGAAAGCGGTCGACGTTCGTCGTCGCGGCGACTTCGAGCGGCTCGGAACCGTTGAAGTAAGCAAAACCGTCGCAAAACCGAACTGAAACCAAACCGCTTTCGAACGCCGACGAGATTCGAGCGGCGAGCCGCGCGTCGACGCCGAACGGCTCCGACGTTCCGTAAGTCCCGACGATTGCGTCGCGGTCGTCCGGAGGGCCCGCAAGCGTCCAAAGACGAACGCTTAGCGCGCGACCGTCCGTTCCGACGACGGCAAATTCGCCGCCCTTCGAAACGTCGAAACGAACCGTTTCGATCGCAAGGCTCGTCCCGACGGAACGACGCGCCAACGACGACGCGGCGCGGACGGCGGCCCGGAACTCGTCGACGCGAACGGCGCAACCGACCGGAATTAGGGGACGATCCGGGAAGTCGAGCGTCTCCGGAGAGCGCGAACGAACTCGGGCGCCGTCGGCGACGAAGAGCGTCGAACCGTCGTCGTTCGTTTCGATCGCGACGCTCTTCGCGTTCGACTCGGCGAGAAAGCGAACGACTTCCCGGGCGACGACAAGTTTTTCAAAAATCGGCGTTTCCGGAGCGGCCGCGACGGCGCGGCTCCCGGCCCGCGCTTCCGCGCGATCTTGTTTTCCGCTCCCGTTGGCCGCAACCGAATCGCCCAGCTTCGCGTTAACGTCGGGGTTTGTATTCGACTTCAAATAAACGGTCGCCCGAGCGGCGCAAGTCGAAACAGCGGCGGTCGCGACCAGCTTCGAACCGTCCGAGTCAAGCCGCGTCGCCGGAGCGCCGACGAACGAAACCCGACGAAGCGCGTCGAGCAAAATTTTGCGGTCGAGTTCGAGTTTCGTTTCGTTTCTCCTTTGGGTCGAATAAGAAGGTTGCGGGTCTTTTGCGTTTCAACCACAAGCGTTTTAACGCAAGCGCGCAAGACGCCTTCGAGTTCTTCGACGCGACGTTTAAGGTCGTCGAATTCGGCAAGTTCGACAAAGTCGTCGGGGTCGCGCAAGACGGTCGTTTCGGGGTCGCCGACCTTGGAATCGCCCAAGCCGCTCGTTTCGAAACGACGCGCTTCGAACTGAACGCGCCGATCGGCTTCTTCAAGCATTCGAACGCGACATTCAAGGTCGTCGAAGTCGTCCGGGTCGACAAAGTCGTCGCCTTCAAGTTTGTCGACGCGAAATTCGAGTCGCTCGAGGTCGTCTTTTTCTGCCAACTCGTCGACGTCGGGAAGGCGCGCTTCGCAACGCTCGACGTCTTTCGCCAATTTATCGACTTGACGCCGCAACTCGTCGCCGTCGAGTTCGAGTTCCTCGACGCGGTATTTTAAATCGTCCATTTTTTCCTTCCTTGTCGTTAAAAACGGGAGCGTTCGCCGCCCCCGTTAATTTTGAAAATTCAAACGTTGCGACGCGGCGACGTCGGCTAGCGAAAACGCGCCGTCCAGTAGCGTTGGCCCCAACGGTCGACCGCGACTCCGGCGCCGACGCGGGCGTAATACGGTTTCAGCTAAGCGTTTACGCCGTCGCGAGTTCGCGTTTGGCGAGTTCCCGCAAGGCGTTCCGGATTTCCAACGCGACGCCGCGCGACTCGCAGGCGTCGGCGATTCCGCGTCGTCGAGCGACCAAGCGCGAAAAGTCGGCGAACGACAAGTCGAGTTCCGACGGCTCGAATCCGACGGCGACGCTCAAAAGTTCGTCGACGCTTCGTTCCGGCGTCGCGGTTGTTTCCTCCGGCGTTTGAGCGCGTTCGAGCGGCCGCGCTTGACGGCGAACGTCGAACGGACGCGGCTCGTCGGCGAAGCGAGTCGGCGACCAAACCCAACCGGCGTTCTCGAAAAGACGTTTCAGACGAAGCGTCGCGGTTTGCCAAATCGTTCGTTTACCGGACTTTCCGTTCGAGCGTTCGTAAAGCGTCTTTTCGTCGCAGGCCTCCCGAATCAGCGCGAAGACGGTCGAGCGCGTCGCGCCGCCGACCCGCAAAACGACCGCCGCCGTCAGTCGGTCGATCAAGTCCGGGTGAACGGTCGGCTCCCAAACGGCTTCGGCGATTTCGCGACGAAGCGCCGCGACCTTCGGCGACTCGAAGTCGACCAACGAGCGAACGTCGGCGACGTCCGGGCGACGCTCCGACTCCAAACCCGGTTGCGTCTCGGCGACCGAAGGCGCGTCGACCGCCGCTTGCGCCTTCGCTTCCAAAGCCTTCGCGGGTTTATTTATTGTTTTATTTTTAATATATTTATTATTATTTATTTCTTCTAAAGGCGACGCGACCGTTTCGCTCTCGCTCGGCTCCGGCGCGACGGACGCAACCGCCGGAATCGTCGAAGCCGGTCGAATGAAGCGAACCTCCGCAACCGTCGGCGTTTGAAGCATTTTCGCGGCTTCACGAAGACGATCGGCGGCGACGGGCGCGGCCGGTTCCGCAATCGATTGCGCGACGATTTCCGTTTCCGTTTCCGTTTCCGAAACGGCGGCGAAAACGGAAACGGCGGCGGGCGCAAACGCTTCGACGCCTTTTCCGAACGCCGCGTCGAAAAGGGGCGTCGCCGGTTCCGCTTTCGGTGGCGACGGCGTCGGAAAGCGACGCGGCGACGGTTGATAGACGTAAAGGTCGAACCGACCGCGTTCCCTTCTCGGCGCGATTTCCAACACGTCGAGCGCTTCGAGTTCCTTAACGCGCTTGCGGACTTGCGAATCGGTCAGCGCGACGCCGAAACGAGCGGCGACGTCGCGAATCGTTTCGAACGTTACGTCGGCGAACTTCCCCGGCGTTTCGTCGAGCGCGAGCCAAAGCGCGAGGAAAAACGACTGCGCGTTCTCAAAGGCCAAAGCCAGCATATAATAAGGATTCGGGGTCATCGTTCACTTTCTTAAAACTCGAAAATTTTAGAGTTGCGATAGTCCATCCATTCCAGTTCGAACGTATTCGTTTCGATCTGCTTAATCAAAATGCCGGCGAAGCGGTCGGCGGCGTCCGGCGTTCGTTCGCTTGGCCTTCTGATTTTCCAAAACCATTGGAATATCTCGTTCGCCTTGTTCAGCGCAAGCCAAACGTAGCGCGGGCCGTAATATCGATTGATCAACGCCGCCAGCTTGGCCGCGACCTCGTCGCCGATCGGCGCGGCGAATCGCTCCTTAACGGCGTTGGCGTTCAGTCCGCGCGCGGCGTCAAAAAGGGGCGTTTCAAGCCCGTAAATCCCGCCGCGCCGCGTTCGTTTGCGTCGCGTTGGCGCGTTCACCGAACCGCCTCCGACTCGCCTTCGAGGGCGCGCTGTTTCGCGTCGAACTCGGCGACCGCTCGACGACTTTCCTTAACGGCTTTCAAATGATTCTCTTCAAACGCTCGAAGTCGTTTGCGAATTTGGCGATACAACGTTTCGTAAAGCTCTTCGAGCTCGACGTCGTTACCGGGTTTCGTTTCGTAAATATGCTGCCCGAGTTCGCAATGCTTTTTTATGGCGTTGAAAAGCGAACAATAAAAACAGTCGCGCAGATGAAGCAAACGGGGGCGACGGAGTTTTTTCGGGCCTTGAAGGGATTGCGTCGTCGACATTGCCGGTCTCCTAAATTCGACCGCCCGGGATTGGATTCAACTTCGGAAAGG
>JAZNJF010000400.1:0-8145 GCA_045577885.1 Thermoguttaceae bacterium
GCTCGGAACGGTCAAAACGGCGATGCGGCGCGCGTTGGCGAAGTTGCGAACGGCGGACGAAGTTAGCGTTTTACGCGCCGAAGAGCGGAGCGTCGAGCGTCTCCGAAACGAAAGCGAAACGGAAGGCGAAACGAAGGAAAAAGGTCGAGAAAACGCGGCGGCGGACGGCGACGGAGCGAACGCGGAGAACGGAAACGACGCGGCGGAGACGGAACGATGAAGAGCAAATTTTCCGAACAAGATTTGAAGGAGCGGGCGCACGAACTGTTGTACGGTCTTCTCGACGAGAACGAAGCGGAGGAATTGCGCCGCTTGATCGCGTCCGACGCGACCGCCGCCCGAATTTTCGACGAAGCGCGAGAGACGGTCGACCGTTTTGCGCGCGCCGCTCGTTGGGAGGAAACGTCGGAAGCGGAGGAAGACGAAACGACGGCGAAAAACGTCGCCGTCGAAACCGCTCCGTTCGACGGCGGGGCCGCCTTTTTATTCGGTTCGGCTTTTGTCGGCGCCGACGCGTTTTCGGCGACCGTCGACGCGGAAACGCCGGAAACGGGAGAGACGAACGCGAACGAGGCGGGCGGCGACGAGTCGAGCGGTTCGAATCGGAAACGAGCGAAACGTCGTTTGAATTTGTTGCGAAAAAATAAAACGGCGCCAAAAAACAGCCGCTCTGAAACCGGCGACGACGACGGCAAACGGGAAGAGGAAGCGCGGAAAGAACGGCGGCGCGCAAAATCGGGAAAATCGACAACCTTTGCGCGAACGGCGCAGACGGCGCGAACGGCGCAATCGTCGACCGTCTTTCGTTTTCGTTTCGGTTCGAAAGGGCGCGTCGACGCGGAAAGCGGTTGGGCGACGGTCGGGCGAACGGCGAGCGGCGACGGCGAACGGCGTTCGACGGCGCGGCGATTTTGGGCGCGCGTTCCGAAACCGACGCTCTTTCAAAACTTAATTATCGCGTTGGCGGTCGTCGCGCTTTCAACCGTCGTCGGCTTTTGGGCGCAAGAGTCGGCGTTGCAAGCGCGTTTTCGGGACGATTTTCGAATCCAAATCGCGGCGCCGCGAACGTTGGCGCGCGGCGAGTCGCAAACGATCGCCGCGACGACGACCGCCCCGAACGGAAAACCGCGTCGCGTTCCGATTCGTTTTTCTTTTTCGGACGCGGAGACCGGGGCGCCGATCCTCGCGCATACCGAAAGCGGCGACGCGAGCGGCGTCGCGCGCTTCAAGATTCCGGACGTTTCCGACTTTCCGACGCGAACGCGCTTGACGATTTCCGCCGGCGAACAAGAAAAAGAAACGTTTGAAACGATTTTAACGGTCGTCGACGCGCCGAAAGCGAACGTCGGCGCGAACGCGGCGGCGCGTTTCGCCGCGTCGGAGGCGGTTGCCGAAAGCGCCGTCGAAGTCGTAACGTCGGAGAAACGGCGAGCGCAAAAGAAGGCGTTTGCCGAGGCGCTGAACAAGAGAAACGGCGGACGGAGTATGGCGATGAGCGCGTCTTTGGCTCCGACCGGCAAAATGGGGACGGCGACGGGTTCGCCGAGCGCGTCCGCGCCTGGAACGATGGCGGCGCCGCCTATTTCCGGCTTTGACGCGATGGGAATGGGCGCGCCCGCGTCTCCGGACGGCGGAATGGGAACGGCGACGGGCTCGATAAGCGCGTCTCCGGCTTCCGTCGGCGGAATGTCGAATCAAATGGGCGGAATGGGAGCGGCGACGGGTTCGATGAGCGCGTCTCCGGATTCCGACGTCGCAATGTCGAACAAAATGAGCGTAACGACGGGGGCGTCTCCTTCTTCCGACGTCGCAATGTCGGCTCAAATGGGCGGAACGGGGGCGCCGCCGAGCGCGTCTTCGTCCTCCGACGTCGCAATGTCGAACAAAGCGAGCGGAACGTTGAGCGCGTCTCCGGCTTCCGTCGGCGGAATGAGAATGATGGACGCCGCCGCGCCGCCGAGCGCGTCTTCGTCCTCCGACGGCGAAACGGCGAACAAAACGGACGCGTCGCCGAGGTTTAATTTTGCGACCGACGACCCGAAGCTCGATGTTTTCTTGCCGTCGTGGGCCCCGATGGGAACGAGCGCGTCGAACGACGATTGGGACGCCGAAACGCCGACCGCCGTCGCCGACGAAGCGCCGTCGGACGATTTTAACCGCGCGGTCGCGGAATTGGAGAGCGCGCTTAAACTTGCGGACGACGGCAAGGACCGCTCTGCGTTCGCCGCGACGCTCGACGTCGCCGCGCCGCTCGACGCGTCGGAGAAACGCGGGCTCGACGTTCGTTTTTATCCGAGCGGCGGGCGGCTCGTCGCCGGGCGCGAAAACGTCGTTTGGTTCGAATGCGTCGACGGGGCCGGGCGTCCGGTCGTCGGCGAGTTCGCGTTGAACGATTCGGAGGGGCGCGTCGCGACGGCGAAAACGTCCGAAGGGGGCGTCGGTTCGCTCCGTTGGACGCCGGACGCCGACGAGACTTATTCGCTCGAAACGGCGTTCGACGGTAAAACCACGAAAATCGTTGAAATTGACAAAGTTGACAAAATTGGTAAAAGCGGTAAAAACGGTGAAAACGAGAAGGGCGGAAGCGTCGCCGACAAAGAAAAAGTCGCGGCGGAAGAACCGCCGACGGCGGAATTGGCGTTAAACGCCGCCGTCGAGGACTTTCAGTCGGCGCCGTCGTTCGAAACGTTCCGCTTTTCGGCGCCGACGCCGACCGTCGAGCGCGTCGCGTTCGCGGTTGCGTCGCCGGTTTTGGAAAGCGGCGCGAGCGTCGAACTTGAAATTTGGGTTAAAAACGAATTTCCGTTGGCGGCGACCGTCGAAAAGAACGGCGTCGCGTTGGCGCAACGCGTTTGGACGGCGAAAAAGGGGCGGCGGCGCGTCGTCGTTCCGCTTGATCCGAACGTTTCCGGCGCGATGAACGTTTCTCTTTGGAACTGCGCCCGAACCCCGATCGAGAAGATCGGGTCGGCGACGGTTTATCGGAAACCGGCGGTCGCGCCGACTCTCTCCGCGACGCTCGAGCGCGACGACGCCGGGAACCGCGCGTTGCAAATCGCCGTCGATCCGAAAAAAGGATTCGAGAACGCGAAATCGATTCGGCTCAAAACGTTTTGGGCGCCGACGCGCGACGCGGCGCTCGACGCGCTCGAACTCGACGAAACGCTCCTTTACGCGTCGGACGAACGGCGCGTCGAGATTTTGGGAACGCTCGTCTTGCCGCCGCCGGCCGAGCCGATTTTGTTCGACAATCTGCTCGAACTGAAGGAAAGCGCGTTGAAAAAATTGAACGCGTTTTGGTTGGGCGAAGCCGGGTTGGCCGGACGCGTCGTCGGCTTGGGGTTCCTCGGGTGCGGCGCGTTGGCGGCGCTGACGGTTTTTTGCGTCGTGTTCGGCGCCTTGAAGGCGCGGCGCGGCGCCGTCGTCGTTCTTTTCTGCGCGGCGCTCGCGACCTTCTTCTATTTCGAACGGCGTCGAATCGACTTTTCGGAGACTCTTTCGGAAGCGATCGCCGTTTCGGTCGACGAATCGAAGGCGGCGCAAAGAGACGCGAACGACGGCGCGACCGGCGTCGACGTTCCGAACGACGACGCGGAAAAAGCGGCGTCCCCAAGCGTTCGACCGGCTTTCTTGGTTCGAATCGACGCCTTCGACGCGACGAAACCGGCGACCGGCGCCGAGTGGAGCGTTCCGTTGACCGGAAACTTGGCGACGACCGACGCCGGATTTGTTTTGGTGAAAATAGTCGCCGACGACGGGACGCGCGCTTGGAAAGCGATTTCGTTGAGCGAAAGCGGCGAAAAAGAGACGGAAGGAAACCGGTAAAACCGTTGTAAACGTTAAAGTTGACGTTTGCGACGCGATGAAAACCGTTCGTCGACGCGAGAACGCGGCGGCGAGCGGTTTTTTTGCGTCGCGGCGAAGGGAGGAAGCGGCGGTTGGAGCGGTTAAAACGGTTGGGGGAATTAAGAGCGTTAAGGCTAGTGGAGCCGCGGTTAAAACGGTTGGGATAACTAAGACGGTTAAAATGGTTAAAGCGTCTGAAACGGTTGGGGCGTTCGGGGCGCTTGGGGTAAGTAAGACGGTTAAGACGACTAAAACGGTTAAAACGATTGCGGCAATTGAGACGCTCGGGGGATTAGCGCGAGGCGGGCGGAGGCGTCGGCGCCGCGTCGAGACGAGGACGCCCGGCGGTCGACGCGGAGTCGAGACGGTTCGGGACGGCGCGTTCGATCGGCAGGTGGTTGAGCGCGGCGCGCATTAGCGGCGTCCAAAAGTCGCGAGCGTCTTGCGTCGCAAAAAGCGCTCGAAGCGGCTCCGAGTAAGGAAGGGGACGCCCGGCGATCGTTTTGTCGAGATAAAAACTGTATGTTAAATCGTTCGATTGATAAACGGCGACGATTTTGTTCGGGTAACGGGAATCGAAAACGAGGCCTTCGGGGCGCGTTTCGAAGAGAATTTCGAACTCGTTGAAGGGCGTCGCGTCGTTCATAAAGCGATAGGAAACAAGCGTTTGCGCCGGGTGAACGCGGAGACGGTTTTCGGCGCAAAGTCGGCTCCAAAAGGAATGCGGAAACGCGCCGTCGAGGATGCGGAGCGAACCGGAGCCGAGGAAAACGCCGCGCCGCGTCGCGCCGCGTTCGACCGAAAATTCCGCGACGACGCCGGAAAAACGGGGCAAGTCGACTTGCGCGGTCAACTTTTTGAGATCGCAGCGGAAGACGCTGAAATCGTCGAGTCGCGTCGTCCAAACGGGGGCGGCGGCAAGCGGGAAAGGAGGGGCGGAAGCGTCGGTTTCGTTCGACGGCGCGACGGAGGAAAGGGGGCTTTCGGACGCGACGGCGCCGAGCGGCGAAACGGTCGCGTCGGTTTTGCCGATTTTGTCGGTTTGGTCGGCGTCGTCGACTTTGTTTGTTTGAGCGGTTTGGGGAGTTTGAGAGCGTTGGTTGACTTGGGCGGTTTGGGCGGGCGACGGGAAAAATTCGGCGCCGAAGTCGGGCGCGTCGCTCGACGAAACGGTGCCGACGAACCAACTTTCCGGGCTCAACGAGCGGAAAAAGGGGAAAAAACGCGCCGCGAAGACGCTCGGCGTCGGCGTCGATCCGGCGTCGAACGCGAACCGCGAGCTTCCGGCGTCGCGCGCCGTTTCAAGCGAGACGAAGAGCGGGCGCGGGGCGGAAATTTTGCGCGGTTCGAAGAGCGTTTCGACTCGTTTCCGTTCCGGCGAGTCGACGTAAAGGGCGCGAAAACGTTCGAGCGTCGGCGCTTCCGACGCGAACGCGACGACTTCGCGCTCCGTCGTCGCCGTCGAAACGTCCGCCGCGCCGCGGTCGGTTTGCGTCGCCGCGACGCGGAAAAGGGCGCGGAGGTCGTTCGTCGAACGGGGAAGCGGCTCTTTTTCGGCGGCCCGCGCGGCCTCGAGCGTCGCTTGAAACGCCGTTTCGTCTTGAAAAACGACTTCTTCCGCGACGACGCAAAGGGCGCGCGGACGCTCGGCGAAGGCGTTCGGGCCGACGAGACGCAAAAACTCGGCGCAAAAAATATTTTTCGCTTGAAAAATGTTTAGGTCGCGGCAATAAATCGTCGGGACGACGGCGAGAAACGCGTCGCCGTAAAGATCGCCTTCTTCGTCGAAGAGGAGAGAGGCGGTCGCCGGCGCGTCGGAGCGGGACGCTTCGACGGAATTTCTCGCGCTTTCCGAAAAAACGGCGCTTTCGGCGTCTTCGTTAAAGTCGACGGAGGCGACGCGACCGGAACGCTCGTCGAACGAGCGGACGAACGCGGTCAACGTTTCGTCGTCGACGTTCGTTAAAAAATAAATTTCGGGACAAAAAACGACGGGTTCCGCGGTCGACGGCGGCGAAAAGGTCGCGTCGAGATAACGACGAACGCCCGGGCGAAGAAATTGCCGGTCGACGAAATCGACGTCGAACGGCGTCGCGGCGGTCAAACGAGCGCGTTCGGCGTCGAGCGCCGCGTCCGTCGTTCGCCAATAAAGACGAAACGCGACGAAGCCGAGGAGCGCCGGGCCGCCGAGAAAGAAAAGGAGCGTCGTCCAAAAACGCCGCGTTCGATCGCGCAATTTCGCCATTGAGTTCGCAAAAAGGAGGAAAAGTCGACAAGAAACGACTCGCCGACGCGCCGTCGAAACGGTTTTCGTCGTTTACCGTTAAAATTGTTGAAACTGTTAAAACGGTTAAAAACGTTGCAAAAGCGCGTCGCTCGAGCGTTAAAATAGGGAACGAAGCCGGCAAACTTAACGCCGTCGCTAATCTTGACGCGATCGTTAAAGACGTTAAGTTTGCTTGAATCGGTTAAGTCGGCGCGACCGTTACTTCGTCGCGGCGTCGGCGGCTTTCACTTCCTCGACGAAAGCGCGCGAGGTCAGCGGTTCGCCGGTCGATTCCTTAACAAATTCCGGCCAAGGGAGGGAGGCGCCCGGCGCGAACACTTTTTCCTTCAGGAGCGCGCCGAAGCGTTTCGGGTCGCCCCCCGCTTGTTTTTCGAGCGAAGCGCGAAGTTGCGCGCCGTAAAGTTCGCCGAGCATATAGTTGTGATAGTAAACCGGAGCGATGACGAAGTGCGGTTTCGACGCCCAGTCGGCGCGGTCGCGGCCTTCCGGTTGGTCGAGGAGTTGGAAGCGCTCGGTCATTTCGGTCCAAAGTTTGTTGAGGTCTTGGTCCGGATTCTCGTAAAGCGCCTTTTCGAAGTACGTCATGACGAGCGTCCAACGGCAGAAGATGAGCTGTTCGCGGAGGCGTTGCTCGCGGAGCGCGACGGCGGCGGCTTCCGCTTTTTCCGGCGCGACGCCGACGTTGGCGACGAGCCATTGCGGGTCGCGAGCTTTCGCGCCGAACGTCATCGCGATTCCTTCGGTCGTGAAGATATGGCAAGCGGAGCGGACGTTCGCCGGGAGATCGCGGGCGATGTTGTAGTCGTAAATCGCGTGCCCGAGCTCGTGCAGCTGGGTGTCCATCCACTCGGCGGTCGGCTTGACGTTGCAGAGGATGCGGACGTCGCCTTCGAGGTTCATGTCGTTGCAGAACGCGTGTTGCGTTTTGCCCGGTTTTTCGTAAAGGTCGCTCTTGGCGAGAATCGGGCGGACGTCGACGCCGATCGAATCGTAAAAGTCGACCGAAATCCCGACGATTTGTTCTTTAGTTTTGTCGGCGTAAAAGACGTTCGCGTCGATCGCTTTCGAGGCCGGCGCTTGTTGGAAGAACGGGTTGTCGTAGTGCCAAGGGCGGATCGCGTCGACGCCGAACTTTTCTTTCAGTTCGCCGTCGAGTTTCGCTTTCATCGACGCGAAATACGGCGCCGTCGCGCGGTCGAGTTCGTCGAAGATCGCGATCAGTTGCGCCGGTTCGAAGTCTTGGAAGGAGACGGTCATTTCCCAATAGTTTTTGTAACCGAGCGCTTGAGCGGCTTTGTTGCGGAGTTTCGCCAGCTCGACCATTTTCGGCGCGACGACTTCGCCGACTTGCTTAAGCGCGTCCCATAACTCGTAACGTTTTTGAGAATCCGTTTCTTTTTCCAACGCTTCGAGGAGTTCGTTGTTGGTGCGTTCTTCGCCTTGGTAGACGGCGCGGTGCGTTTGGAAAATTTGCTCGATTTCGGACGAAAGCTCGACGATTTCCTTCATCAGCTCCGGCGGAAGTTGCGACTCTTCGAACGAACGCTCGGCGACGTAAGCGGCGCGCTTTTCCATCGGCGTCGCGTCGACGGCGGCGGCGCGGAGCTTTTTCAGCTCGGCGTATTTCGCGGGGTCGGCGTGATAGGTCGACATGGCGAGCGACGCTTCGGCGGACTTCGCGAACGCTTCTTCGGAGCCGGTCGTCATCGCGTCCCACCAAGCGTAGGAGGACGCTTGATACATTTTCGTGTAATCTTCTTGATATTGTCGCATAAACGCGGCGAGGCGTTCTTCCGGTTCGCCGGCGGCGGCGTTCGAGATCGTTAAATTCATCGGGGCTCCAGTCGATAAAATCAAACCGCCGACGAGCGCGGCGAAGCAAGGGGCGAGTTTCATGGTGGTGTCGCTTTCTAAAATGACGGGCGTTGCGCGTCGGCGAATCGGAACGAACCGAGCTTAAACGTCGTTTCTAAACGAGCGCGAAGCCGACGCGACGCAAGTATAAACAATTG
>JAZNJF010000401.1:0-6927 GCA_045577885.1 Thermoguttaceae bacterium
GTCGTTGACGTCGTGATGGTTTTGCAACGCGAGCAAATATTGCTTCATGTTGTTCGTGCATTGCATACGACGCGCCGCTTCGCGAGCCGCTTGGACGGCCGGAAGGAGCAAACCGATCAAAATCCCGATGATCGCGATAACGACCAACAGTTCGACGAGCGTAAAACCGCCCGCCTTAACGTTATTCTTTTTCATTGCAGCCTCTCAACGACGCGATTTCTCGCGCCTCGATATAAAATAACAAAACGACCGCTCGAACGTCGCCCGACTTCAACGACGCGGAACCTTTCCAACGCTCAACCTCGTTCGAAAATTCCGCGCTCCGTCGACGAAACGACGCCGAAACGTTTTAGCGTTTGGCGAAGCAAGAAACGAGAACAACGTCGCGACGTCCGTCGATTCGCAAATGCGTAACGATTAAAAAATCCAACGAACTCGGCGCCGCTAAAGCTCAACCGCGTCGCCCTTCGTTTGCAAGATTCGCCGTAATTATTGTATAACCCGAAACGACAAAAACGTCAAGAGACCGAAACGCGAAAAACGCCCGATTCGCCGACGCGCCGTTCCAATTTTAACGGCGAACGCCAAATTTCGGAAGCGCAAAGAACGCAAGAAATAGAACGCCGTCGACGCGAAACGTTTCGGCGTTTTAAACGTTCCGCGTCGACGAACGCCGATTATCCGGCTTTTGCCGCGTCGTTTAGAGCGTATATTGCGGGATTTTGAGCGTTTCGCCGTCTTTGGTCGCGCTCAGGTGAGCGTAATACCCCGGGACGGTCATATTCAACGCGTCGAGAATCCCGACCGCCGGCTCTTGATCTTTCAAAATCGCGTCGACGAAGTCGCAACCGAGGTACCCGTGCGAGCCGCCGTGTCCGCCCGCGTTGACGCCCGGCGGGAGCGCCGGTTTGCGAATCTTGTCGCCGAGCGCCTTCACGATGCGTCGACCGTCGCCGTTTCCGACGTAAGCCTGGTCGAACGGCGTATAAGTCGCGTCCATTCCGCCGATTTCGCCGCGAACGCGCCCGGCTTCGAGGTACGTTCCGTAAGCGTTGCAGCACGCCATCCGCGAGAGCCCGCCTTCGCTCGTTTTGAAGAAACCGACTTCGCCCTTAAAGACGTTCCCGGAACCGTTCGGGGTCGGGTTCGGGTCGTCGAACGGCAGAATCCCCTGCGCGGAAACTTCGGTGAAGCTCTTGTGCGTAACGCCGACGTAATACGCCGTCGCGTGGGTCGGGTACCAAAGGGGCGTCCCGTTTTTGCGCCAATCTTTGTACGACGGGTACGACGGCGCGCCCGGTTCCTTCGTGTGAAAATACTCCCCTTCCGAGTAAACGATGCGCCCGAAACCGCCCGCTTTGTAAATTTTTTCCATCGCGTAAAGATCGTCGTGGAAGACGGACGTTTCGAACATCGCGTACTTCAAACCGCGGTTCTTTTTGACGCATTCGAGGAGTTTGTCGGCCCATTCGACGTCGCCGTAGAAGACCGGAACGGCGTGCGCGACGTGTTTCCCGTGTTCGAGGCAAAGAATCGCGTGTTTGGCGTGCGACGGCGCGTCGGTGGCGCAGAAAATCGCTTCGATCGAGTCGTCTTTCACCATCTCTTCCAGCGACGGGTACGTCTTTTCGCACTTGACGCGCTTGGCGAACTCGGCGCAACGATCCGGGAAGAGGTCGGTAACGGCGACCACCTCGACGTTCGGGTGATTTTGGAACTCGAACTCGGCGCCGAACTTGCAAAAGCCGTATCCGGCGAGCCCGACGCGGAGCTTGCGGTCGGTATACGGCTTCCAACCGTCTTTCGCGGCGTCGGTTTGCGTTTGGTCGAAACCGGGAACGGCTTTGTCGTCCGCCGACGCCGGGCTGAAGAAATACGGAACGAACGCCGACGCGGCCGCGGCGCCCATGAAGGAACGACGATTCAACGGAGACGACATATTTTCCCTTTCGACGCGAAAAATTTCGCAAAAACGCGATAAAAACAAGACTTGCTTCGACGCTTCCTCCGGCGCCAAAGTCGATTGTACCCGACGCGAAAACGAAAATCAAGCGTTTTTTCCGCCGGCGTTCAAATTTTCGCGACTTTTCCCCGACGCGTTCGCCGAAACGCCCGTCTTACCGTTACAACCGTCTCATCTTGCGCCGCTTCGCTATTTTGTCATTTTAGCGTTGGGGCGCGATTCTTCCCCGCCGCCGGTTGACCGCTCGACCGTTGGGCCGCGATTCCGCCCCGACGCCGATCGACCGTTGGGCCGACGGGCCGTTCTTCCCCGCCGCCGGTTTTCGCTCGCCGAGTTCGCGTCGCTTCTTTGCGAAGTATATATATTAATTAATAACGACAAAAGTTAGGCAAAATATACAAAACGGGCAAAAAACGCCTATTGCGCCGATTCGCCGCGTCGACGAAACCGGGGAAATTGCGCCGAAACGGCCGTCCCCCCTTGCGCGACGGCGTTCGAGACGTTAAAATAGAGAAGCGTTTTTGCGCGTCGAAATCGTTTCGCGCCTCCCGCTTTTTGCGTCGGGCCCGACGTTTCGTTCCGTCGAAACGCGCTTGCGACCGTCGCCGCTTCCGTTCGTTTCGGTTCTTTTCGCCCCGAAACTCGCGTTAAAGTCGGCGCGACCGTCAAAGTCGCGTTTTGTTCCCCGTCCCCGTCGTCGCGTTTCGTCCTTGGGCGACGCGGCGTTCGCCCCTTTTGCGTCGGAGAAGCCCCATGGCCAAAGAAAAAACGTCGTCCCCGAACCTGGAAAAGTTGCGGAATATCGGCGTCGTCGCGCACATCGACGCCGGCAAAACGACCGTTACCGAAAAAATGCTCTTCTATTCGCAGTTCGTGCATAAAGTCGGGATGGTCGACGCCGGAACGACCGTTACCGACTTCGACCCGGAAGAGCGCGAACGCGGCATCACCATCCGCGCCGCCTGCGTTACGTTCGACTGGAACGATTACACGTTCAACTTGATCGACACGCCCGGACACGTCGACTTCACCGCCGAAGTCGAACGCTCGCTCCGCGTTTTGGACGGCGCGCTCGTCGTTTTCAGCGCTCGCGAAGGCGTCGAAGCGCAGAGCGAAACCGTTTGGCGGCAAGCGGATAAGTATCACGTCCCGCGCGTCGCGTTCATCAACAAGATGGACCGCGAAGGCGCCGACTTTTACGCCGTTTTGGAAGAGATCGAAAAGCGTCTGAACGCGAAACCGCTCGTCGTCTCGATTCCGGTCGGCTCCGGCCCGCCCCACCTCCCGGAGGCGTTCCGCGGCACGATCGACTTGATCGAGATGAAGCAGCTGACGTTCGACCCGACCTCGAACGGGCGGAATTACGAAACGTCCGAAATCGAGCCGGAAATGCTCGAGCAAGCGCAACTCTACCGCGAAAAGCTCCTCGACGACCTCTCGATGTTCAGCGACGAGATGACGGAGTTGCTCCTTTCCGGCGAAGAGGTTCCGGTCGAAACGATTCGCGCGGTCTTGCGTCAAGCGACCCTCTCCGACATGGGCGTTCCGACGCTCTGCGGTTCCGCGCTCGACGGGATCGGCGTTCAACCGGCGATGGACGCGGTTTGCCATTACCTCCCGTCGCCGACCGACTTGCCGCCGGTCGAAGGCGTCGATCCGGCGAACGAAGAAAAGAAGCTGGAGCGCAAACCGCTCGACTCGGAGCCGTTCGCCGGGCTGATTTTCAAAATCGAGTCGAACCCGCACGGCGACATGTTCTTCATTCGCGTTTACTCCGGAACGCTGAACGCCAACTCGCGCGTTCTGAACCCGCGAGCGAAGCAAAAGGAGAATATGCCGCAAATTTGGCGCATTCAAGCCGACCACCGCACGCAAGTCGACTCGGTTTCGGCGGGCGACATCTGCGGCGTCATCGGGTTGCGTTTTAGCGTTACCGGCGACACGTTGTGCGACGTCAAGAGCCCGATTTTGCTCGAATCGATCGTCTTCCCGCAAACGGTCGTTTCGATGGCGATCGAACCGGAATCCGCCGACGAACACAAGAAACTGAAAGCGGTTCTCGAGTCGATGCGCCGTCAAGACCCGACGTTCCAAGCGTCGGTCAACGAGGAAACCGGCCAAACGCTCGTCAGCGGAATGGGCGAACTTCACCTCGAAGTCATTAAACACCGGCTTTTGCGCGAACACAAACTCCGCGTTCGCGTCCGCGACCCTCGCGTCAGCTACCGCGAAACGCTGCAAAAGTCGGCGGAGGTTTCCGGCGGCGGTCAACGCGTTTTGGGCGGCGTTCGCCATTACGCCGAGTTGACGCTCCGGGTCGAACCGACGGACGACCTCGACGTCAAGATCGCGGTGAAATCGGACGACGAAGCGTTCAAACCGGAATGGCGCGCGATCGTCGCCGAGTCGCTCCGCGAAGAATCGCAAGGGGGCGGTCTCCTCGGTTTCCCCCTTAGCGGCGTTAAATTGGAGATTTTGGGCGGACAATTCAGCGAAACGGACACCGACGAAATCGCGCTCCGTTACGCGGTCGGCGACGCTTACCGCAAGGCGCTCGACGCGGCGAAAATTACGTTGCTCGAACCGATTATGCGTCAAGAAATTCAAACGCCGGACGAATACGTCGGGGACGTGGTCGGCGACATTAACCAACGCCGCGGCGTCGTCGTTCAAACGGACAATCGCGGCAAGTTCACGGTCGTCGAAGCGGAGACGCCCCTTTCGAGCCTCTTCGGTTACTCGGCCGCGCTCCTCGGTTTGACGAAGGGCCGCGCCAGCTGCACGATGGAGCTCGCGAAATACGGCCCCGCGCCGAACGAAATCCTCCGCAGCTTCACGCTCGAATAATTTCGGCGACAATTTTCGAATCGGCGGCCTTTCTTCCCGAAGCGCCGTCGAAACCGGCAAAACGCGGCGAGTTTAACGCTTTTAACGCCGCTCAACTCGCCCAATTTCCCGGTAAAAACATAAAACCCGGCGCGACGTTTTTTTCAACGTCGCGCCGGGTTCGTTTTTTTCGCGTTATTTCGCCAACTTCGCTATTTCGCTGAAATCGCCGACTTTACCCCGCTTCACTCTTCGACGAGGCGCGGGACTTGCAGACCGTCGACGCCCGGCGCCGCGTCCCAATCGATTTTCACTCGCGACAGGTACCAGTCTTTCCCCTTCGACGCGTTCCCTTGGAAGAAGAGCCAAGTTTGACCGTCGTCGTCGACGAAAACGCCCGGGTGCCCCGATTCCGACGCGTTCCACTGCCCCTTCGGCCCGTTCGTAATGAACGGAACGTCCCAAACGCGCGTCCAAGCGAGCCCGTCGTCGCTGACCGCCAGCCCGATATGTTGCGGATCGTTGTTGTACCCGCCCGCGTAAAACATGTACAATTTTCCGTCGCGTTCGAGCGTCGTCGCCGCCTCGATGCACTTCGTTTCCCAGGGAAGCTCCGGTTGCAGAATCGAGTCGTCGCAGGCTTGTTTCCAAGCGTTCGGGCCGAGATCGGAGTCGGCGTCGGCGGTCGCGACGACGAGTTTTTGGATTTTGCCCGCCGGGTCGCGAGTCGCGGCGTACAGGAGGAAGCGGCCTTTAAAGAAGATCACTTCGGCGTCGATCGCGCGACCGTTCGTCCACTCCGGCCCGTTCGGGCGGAAAATCGGGTTCTCCGGATGCGGCGTAAACTTCACGCCGTCGTCCGACGTCGCCATACAGATCGCGTCTTTCGCCCCGGTCCCGTACGACTGATAAAACAGGTAAACTTTGTCGTCGATCACGCGAGCGCAAGGCGCGCAAAAGCCCTTCTTCACGCACTCTTGCGTCGGGAGCAAGTTGTCGACGAACGTCCAATCGACGAGATTGTCGCTCGTCGCGATACCGGTCGTCCAGCCGTATTTCCCGCCGTCTTTTTCTTGCGGCGGAATCGAGAAGTACATATAATACTTCCCCTTAAAGCGCACGACGGACGGGTCTTTCGCGAAATTTTTCGGCGCCCACTTCATTTTCGGATTCTTCAACGCCGGAGCGTCGGCCGGAGTAATCGACGCGGCGCCCTCCGGAGCGTCGAGGATTTTCGGAACGTCGGCGAAAACCGCCCCGACGCTAAAAAGAGCCGCCGCGCAGGCGACGACGCCCCGACGAACAACGCGTCGCGACGACGCAAACGAAGCCAATTGAGCAAAATACGCAAACGACATAAAGCCCCCAATCCAACATAACGTTAATCCAACGGCAAAAGCCCAATACGAAAACGGCTCGACGCGCTTTTTCGCCCGCCGACGTTCGCCATTATACCCGGTTTGCGTCCGCGAAACAAGTCGCGGCGACGACGAAACGACGTTTTTTAAGTTTTCCCCGCTTTCGCATTTTCCTCATTCCCCCCAATCCCCCGGAACCCCGCGAAACAAGTCGCGACGACGAAACGACGTTTTTTGCCGTTCGCTCGTTTCCCTGTTTCGCCCATTTCCTCCAAATCGCCGAAACTCCGCGCAACGCCGCCGAGTCGAACGCCGTCGACAATGAAAATTTTTCCAAAAAACGTCGAGAGCGCGTTTCGAGCCGTTGACGCCGACGCTAAACGTCGTATAATAAAAGAAGAAGCGGGCGACGTTCTTTTGAGCGTCTTCCCCGTTTGCCTGCGTTCGACGTTCGTCGTCGAGCGGAAAGGCGGCCGAGTGGCGGAATGGCAGACGCTGGGGATTTAAAATCCCTTGCCCTTGACGGGCGTGCGGGTTCGAGTCCCGCCTTGGCTATTTTTCATCGAAGCCCCGAGCGTTTTTTCGTTCGGGGCTTTTTTTTCGCCTTTTTCGCCTTTTTCGCCTTTTTCGCCGTTTTCGCCGTTTTCGCCGTTTTCGCCGTTTTCGCCTTTTTCGCCGTTTTCGCCGTTTTCGCCTTTTTCGCCGTTTTCGCCTTTTTCGCCTTTTTCGCCTTTTTCGCCTTTTTCGCCGTTTTCGTCGTTTTCGCCGTTTTCGCCTTTT
>JAZNJF010000402.1:0-3057 GCA_045577885.1 Thermoguttaceae bacterium
GCGTTCGCGTCAAAAGACTCGAAGCGGACGCGCCGAACGCTCGACGCGTCGCGGAAAATCGAGTCGAAAATTATTTAACGCGGTTCGACGGGGTTTTCGAAGCCTGACGGCTCAGCAACCAAAGGAGGAACGGCGCGCAAATGAAGATCGAGCTGAACGTACCGACGATAATCCCGACGCTCATCGCGAACGCGAAGGTGTGAATCCCGGCGCCGCCGAAGGCGTAAAGGACGAGCGCGGTGAAGAGCGTCGTCAACGACGTCAGCAAGGTGCGGCTCAAGCATTCGTTCGTCGCGCGGTTGATAATTTCCTTCGTCAACGCTTCCGACTTGCCGCGGACTTCGCGGATACGGTCGAAGAGAATGATCGTGTCGTTGAGCGAGTAACCGATCAACGTCAGGAACGCGGCGACGGTCGCGAGACCGATCTTGAATTGAGCGATCCCAAGGAAGCCGAGGAACGGCG
The DNA here is from genome assembly GCA_045577885.1 of Thermoguttaceae bacterium. Classification (GTDB taxonomy): domain Bacteria; phylum Planctomycetota; class Planctomycetia; order Pirellulales; family Thermoguttaceae; genus RUG369. The sequence continues at coordinate 466 of JAZNJF010000402.1, forward strand.
CGAGCCAGTAGCTCAAACCGATCAAACCGAGGGTGAAAAGGACGTCGTGGATAAGCCCGACGACCGCCGAAATACCGAAGACCGCGCGCTTAAAGCGGAGCCACAGGTAAGCGACGACGCAGAGCAAGGAGCCGAAAATCGCGAGCATACCTTGGACGCGAGCGTAACCGGCGACCGAGCTACCGATCGTGCTGGAGGCTTCGAACGCGACTTCTTCGGCGACGGCGTCGGCGACCTTTTGCGCGATCGCTTCGACCTTCGCTTTGTCGGCGGCGTCGACGTTAATCGTCCATTCGGTCTTCGCGTCGGTCGCGTCGACGTCTTGCGGGAGCGAGACGACGAAGGTTTCGACGCCGGCGGTTCCGTCGGAGGCTTTTTGAACGTCGCCGAAGTAAGCGAGAACGACTTCGCCGCTCATCGGGCGGTTCAGTTTAGCGTCGACGGCGATTTGCGGTTTCGGTTCGGTCGAGCCCGGCAGAACGACGTCTTGCGCGTCGCCGACGGTATATTCCATCGCGTAACGCGGCAACTTGGCGGCGAATTTGTCTTTCAACAACTTTTGAACGTCTTTTTCGAAGTCGGCCGCTTCCATTTCGGGCGGGCAAGACGCGCTAATCGAGTAGCACGAGTGCGCCGCGACTTCGTTCCCGACGCTGTCTTTCGCCAAGGTCAGTTCGCCGACGGTCAAGTCCGGGAGTTCGCTCAAATTTTCGCGGACTTCGGAAATTTCGACCGGCTCGGTGAAGACGGTTTGGACTTCGACGCCGCCGACGAAGTCGACGTCGAAGATGCCCTTGCCGCGAACGACGACGGCGAGCAAACCGACGAGAATGATCGCGCAGGAGATCGCGGCCGCCTTCTTGCTCATCGAGTAGAAGTCGATATTATAGCGACCGACCGGTTTCAAGCCGGGGAGAATCGGGGAAACGCAGCGTTTGCCGATCCAACCGTTTTTCTCGCAGGTTTCGAAAATGACGCGGCAGACGTAGGTCGCCGTGAACATGCTGAACAAAACGCCGAGGAAGAGGGTAACGGCGAAGCTCTTGATTTGTTCCGAACCGACGAGGTACAGAATCCAAGCGGTGAGCATCGTCGTGATGTTCGAGTCGAAAATCGCGGTGAAGGCGCGTTGATAACCGTTGCGAACCGCCATACGGAGCGTCGCGCCGCCGTTGAGTTCTTCGCGAATCCGTTCGAAAATGAGGATGTTCGCGTCGACCGCCATACCGACGGTGAGGACGAGACCGGCCAAACCCGGGAGGGTGAAGGCGGCGCGCATCGCAATCATCGCGGACATGATCATGACGAGGTTCATCAAGACGGCGAAGGTCGCGATCAAACCGCCGAAGCCGTAGTAGGCGATCATAAAGAGGAGGACGAGAACGCCGCCCCAAAGAATCGCGTTTTTACCTTTGGCGATGGTGTCGGCGCCGAGAGTCGGGCCGGTGATCATCTTCGTGATCGGTTCTTCCGAAAGTTTCGCCGGAAGGACGCCCGCGCGCATGACGGCGACGAGGTCGTTCACGTCTTTTTGAATCCGTTCGAAGTCGGCGGCGGAGAGGTTTTCGCCGAAGTTGATCGAACCGTTTTTGCCGATCGGTTCGTTGATGTTCGGCGCGCTGTGGAGGCGGTCGTTCATCACGACGCCGAGTTGACGGCTTTCAAATTCGGTCGTCAAGTTGCGCATACGTTCCGCGCCGAGCGGGTTCATTTCGAAAACGATTTCCGGTTTGCCCATCGCGCCGAACGAGTCGTTGACTTGCGCCATGTGCGACCCGGCGACGTCGTACGCTTCGTCGAGTTCGAGAACGAGAACGTCGAAGTTCGGTTTCGCTTGCCCTTTGACTTCCTTCGCTTTCGACGGACGGACCACGTTGCGACCGCCGACGCTGTCTTCTTGCGCCGGGTCGACCGGAACCCAAGTCGCGCCCTTGACGACGCCGCCGGTTTGTTCGTCGGCGGTAAGGGCGATGTGCCAAGCGTCGGCGAATTCCGGGTTTTGCGCGCGGTTGACGAGGATTTCTTCTTCCGGATATTTCGAACCGGAGATCGCGAGGATGCGGAACTTCAACTGACCGGCGTTATTAATGACGCGTTCCAAGCGTTCGACTTCCGCTTCGTCCGCTTCCGGGATGGTGATGCGGATTTCGGTGTTGGCGCCGAGTTCTTGGATCGAAATTTCGCGGACGCCGGACGGGTTGATACGGCGAGACAACGCGTTTTTCAGGTCGTTCATTTGGTCGGCGTCGACGGAGGTTTGTTCCGCGTCGATCGGCGAGACCGAATAAACGAGGATCGAACCGCCGCGCAGGTCGACGCCGAGGTTGACGCGGCCTTGTTTCAGGCCGAGAACCGTCGAAATTAACGCGCCGACGAAGCAGAAAACGATGATAAAATAGGCGGTTTTGAAGTTCGGTTGACGGAATTTCTTCGCTCCGTAGAACGCCAAGGCCCAAGCGACGGCGATAATCGCGACGAAGAGCGCCAAAACGGGGAGCAAATTCGATTTTTCCGTCGCGTCGGTCGGTTCGGTCGCGACGATTTCGACTTCTTCTTCGTCGGCCGTTTCGGTCGCGGCGGGTTCTTCGACGG
>JAZNJF010000403.1:0-8344 GCA_045577885.1 Thermoguttaceae bacterium
TCCGACTTTCGCCCTCCTTTCCTATTCCCCTTATTTCCTCTGTTTCAACTTTATCCTGTTTTTATGCCCCCCAAATTCCGCTTCGACGCGCTTCTAAAAATCCGAGAAAACGAACAAAACGCTAAAAAAGACGCTTTTCTCGCCGCGCAACGACGTTCCCAAGAGGCGTTCGACGAGCTTGAAACGCTCGAACAAGAGCTTGAAGCGGAGCGGAACGAGTCGCGAATTTACCGAACCGGCGCCGCGCTCGATCCGATTTCTCTCCGCGCTCGGCAAGAAAAACGTCGACGTCTTCTCGAACGTCGCGACGAAGCGCAAAAACTTTACAACATTCTTGCGGAAGAAGCGGAAATCAAACGCGAAGAATTAAACGAGGCGATTAAAGAAACGAAAATCTTGCAAAAATTGAAAGAAAAGAGCGAGGAACGGCTCCTCGAAGAAGAACAAAAACGCGCGCAAAAAGAGCTCGACGAACAAGCCGCGCGGCAAAAAATTTACGAACGCCGTCAACATTCGCAACACGAAAACGGCGACACGCGTTAATATAAGCCGACTTTAACGATCGAGCCGCCGTTAAAACGAGCGAAAGCGACGTTTTTCGCCGCTTCCGCCGTTTTTTCGCGTTCGATTAGTCGAACTCGATATCGTCGAGCGTCAATTTCGAATAGTCGTTCCCCGCTCGCCCCAGCTCAAGGTCTTCCAACGTCGCTTTGCGCGCTTCGGGCTTTTTCGGCGTCGGGCGCGACGGCCCCTTCGCGATCCCGGCGCGTTCGAGCAACGACGAACCAAGCACGTTCGACTCCAAGTAATCGGCGGGCGTTTCGCCGGGGTTCGCGCCGTTGGCGATCGGGTCGTATTCCAACGCGTAATCGTGTTTCGCGAACGAAATCCGAGCGCCCGGATCGACGCGACGGTCGCGCACCCGAACGCCGTCGACCGTCGTTCCGTTCGAACTCCCAAGATCGACCGCGTACCAATAGCCGTGCGCCAACACCAAGCGGCAATGTTTCGACGAAACGTTCGAAAAACGCAACACAATATCGCAACTTTCGTTTCGTCCGACGATCAACTCTTCTTTCAGCAACGGAATCTCGTCGCCGCCTTTTAAGGGTTCCAACGTCCCAAACATCGGCAAACCTCGCAAATTTAGAATATCTTGCCCGATTTAATGTCGACGCCGTTCCGCCCGCTCTTTTAAAAAGGCTCGACCGACGCCTCGCTCCTTATTATACCGACGTTTCGCCGTCTCGCCAAGCCTTTTTTCGCAAAACGCCGCGTTTTTTCGAAATTTTCGCTCGATTCGCGCTCAAAGGGCCAGTCGCGCCGACGAATCTTCTTCGCGGCGCTATTAATAAGGGCAAAATTGCGGAGGCGGCGTTTTCGGCCCCTTGCGCAAACGAAAAAATCGAGTATCCTAAAGAAAAATGCAAGAGACGTCCGAACGGAAAGTTGTTCGAACGCGAAAACGGTTTTAACAAATAAAACGATTAAAAGGATTGAAAGGATCGCAACGTGGCTTCCAACGAACAAAACGCGACCAACTCGACGACCAACGGCGCTCAAGCGATGACGAACGGCGCGAACATCGTCGTTCAAGCCCTTATTAATTGCGGCGTCAAGACGGTTTTCGCCTACCCCGGCGGTTTCAGCATTCCGCTTCACCAAGCGTTCACCCGTTATCGCGACCAAATTCGCGTCGTCCTTCCGCGACACGAGCAAGGCGGCGGGTTCGCGGCGCAAGGGTACGCTCGGGCGACCGGCGAAGTCGGCGTCTGTATGACGACGAGCGGGCCGGGCCTTACCAACATTATTACCAGCATCGCCGACGCGAAGCTCGACAGCGTTCCGATTGTGATCATCGCCGGGCAAGTTAATTTGACCGACGTCGGCTCCGACTCCTTCCAAGAAACGCCGACGACCGAAGTTTGCCGTTGCATTACGAAGCACCATTACCTCGTGCAGCGGGTCGAGGATTTGGCGCGCGTCGTCGACGAGGCGATTTTCGTCGCGAAATCGGGGCGCCCGGGCCCTGTTTTGATCGATATTCCGAAAAATCTGCAAGTCGAGCAATGTTATCCCAATTTCGCCGAACCGCGCAACTTGCCCGGTTATCCGGAAAAGAATCCGGAAATCGATTCCGAAGCGATATGCGACGTCGTCGAACGCATTAATGCGGCGAAACGCCCCTTAATTTTGGCCGGCGGCGGGGTCGTTTCGGCCGACGCTTGCGCTCTGCTCCGCAACGTCGTCGAGAAAACAGGGATTCCGGTCGCGACGACGATGACCGGGTTGGCCGGCTTCCCTCGCGACGACAAAAACGCCGTCGGAATGGTCGGAATGCACGGGACGTACGCGACGAATATGGCCGCTCGCGAATGCGATTTGCTCTTGGCGTTCGGCGTTCGGTTCAGCGACCGCGTCGTCGGCGCTCGCGGCTCCTTTGCGCCAAATGCCCAAATTATCCATTTTGACGTCGATCCGTCCGAATTTAATAAGGTTAAGAAGGCGAAACGAACGGTTCTCGGTCATTTGAAAGACTCGTTGGCGGCGCTCGACTCGGAATTGGCGCGCTCGTACAAGAGCGTCGATTTGACCGAATGGCGCGAACGGATCGCCGCTTGGCGCGTTTCGAAACCGGTTCAATATTCTTTCGACGAAATCGAGAAAGCGGAAGACCTCATTACGCCGCAATACGCGATTTCCGAATTCTCGAAAGCGACGCAAAACCTCGATACGATCGTTACGACCGGCGTCGGTCAACACCAAATGTGGACGACGCTCTTTTATCGTTTCAATAAACCGCGAACTTGGATTTCGAGTTGCGGGCTCGGGACGATGGGGTTCGGGCTTCCGGCGGCGATCGGAGCGAAGGTCGCGCGCCCGGATTCGCTCGTCGTCGCGGTCGAGGGGGACGGCAGTCTCCAAATGAATATTCAAGAAATGGCGACCTGCGTCGCGGAAAACATTCCGGTGAAAGTGTTGTTGGTCAACAACCAGCACCTCGGGATGGTGATGCAATGGGAAGACCGTTTCTTCAAGAAAAACCGCGCCAACACTTACCTCGGCAAGGTTTCCGACCCGGAAAACTTCGGCGGCGGCGACGGCTATCACCTCCCGAGCCGTTATCCGGACTTCGCGGCGATCGCTCGCGGATACGGTTGGGAAGCCGTTTCTGTTGAAAAACGCGCCGATTATCCGGAAGCGTTGCGCCAAATGCTGGAAAGCGAAGGTCCGTTCCTTCTCGACTTGCGCGTTCCGTATTGCGAACACGTCTTGCCGATGATTCCGCCGGGCGGTTCGGTTGAAACGATTATTTGCGAGTAAAACTCGCCGCGACCGTTAAAGTTTAACGCAAAAACGTCGGTTTGTTCTCAATCCGACGTTTTTTTGCGTCGTTATCGTCCCCTTATCGAACGCCGTTTGAACGGAAACCGAATGTTCGCTCGTCCTTTATCCTTTCGGACGTTCGACCGTTTCTCCCGAATCCGCGCCCTCTTCGCTCGACTTTTGCGTCGTTTCGAGTCAAAATCGGGAAAATTTAACGAAAAAACAACGTTAAGCGTTGGCGTTTTTAGAAAACGCGTTAAAATAAAGAAGACGCGTCAACTTTACCTCCGTTTTTTTTCGCGAAAGTCGCCCAATGCCGTCCCTCCCTCCCTCGCCGCCTTCCGACCGTTCAAACGCCGACGTTTCCGCTTCTCCCGCCGACGCGCCCGACGAAAGCGTTTTCGGCAAACTTCCCAAAGCGCCCGAACTTCTCGACGCGTCGCCGGAGCTTGTCGGCTCAAAGCGCGCAAACTCGGCAAAATCGTTAAACTTGGCGCCGCGACCGAGCGAAAACGCCGCCGCGCCGTTCGATTTCTCGCAAGTTCCCGAAAAATACGTTCAAAACGCCGCCTCGTCAAACACGTCGCAAAATCCGCAAACTTTCCAATCCCCGCAAACCGCCCCGTCGTTCGCGGCTCAACCGCTCGTCGAACAAGACGCCGACGCCGAAACCGCCTCGTCCGCCCCGCCCCGTCCGCTTTATTACGAACGTCCGGACGGCGAACGCGTTTTTTATCGTCCGCAAACTTCGCAACCGTTCGACGTCGATTTTCCGCTCGATCCCGACGCCGAGCGCGAATTTACCGCCTCGATTTTCGACGACGAAAACCTTGCCGACGTTCCGGAAAGCGAAAAAACGCCGTCAAATTTCGGTCCGCTCTCGGAAAGCGATTACGAGACGATTATCCGCGGGTATCGCAAAGCCGCCGAAAAAGCGCGCGAATTCCCGACCGAACCGGGCGTCTATATGATGAAGGACGCTCGCGACCGCGTCATTTACATCGGCAAGGCGAAACGGCTCCGCAACCGCGTCGCGAGTTACTTCCGCCGCGACGCGATCGACGACCAACGCGTCGGGCCGCTCGTTCGGGAGATTCGCGATATCGATTTTCTCGTTTGCGACAGCGAAATCGACGCTCTGTTGACCGAAGCGCGTCTCATTAAGGACGTTCAGCCGAAATACAACCGCAGTTTAAAAGACGACAAATCGTTTCCGTATCTCCAAATCACCGTTCGCGACGAATTTCCCCGCGTCGAGGCGACGCGAACGCCGAAAAGCGGGAGCGTTCGGCTTTACGGGCCGTTTTTGAGTTCGGCGCACCTCCGCTCGGCGATCGTCGTTTTGCAAAAAATCTTCAAATTCCGCACCTGCACCCTTGCGATCAGCTCGGAAGACCGCGAACGGCGTTGGACGCGCCCTTGTGTTCTTGCGTCGATCGGCCAATGTTCCGCCCCTTGCGCCGACCGCGTTTCAAAGGAAGATTATCGCCGCAATATTCGAAGATTGCAAGATTTTCTCGGCGGCGACCGTCAAAAATTGCTTCAAGACATTAAAAACGACATGCTCGACGCGTCGAAAGAACGACGTTACGAGCTGGCGGCGGAGCGGCGCGACCAACTAAAAGCGCTTGAATCGCTGAAAGAACGGGGTTCCATCGACGAAAACGTTCAGCCGGAAGTCTTCCAAATCGACCCGCGACGCGGCGTTTTGGGGCTGCAAAAAGTCTTCAAACTACCCAAACCGCCCAGAGTGATCGAAGGCGTCGACATTGCGCACCTCGGCGGCCGGGACACGGTCGCGTCGCTCGTTCATTTCGTCGACGGTCGCCCGTTCAAAAACGGTTATCGTCGTTACAAAATTCGAACGGTCGACGGAATCGACGACTTCGCCTCCATCGCGGAAGCGGTTTCGCGCCGTTTCGCCGTCGTCGACCCGAACAATCCGCCCCCGGACGTCCTCTTAATCGACGGCGGCAAGGGCCAACTTCACGCCGCGCTCGCCGCATTGGAACGCGCCGCCTGCAGGCCGGGCTTAGTCGTTTCGTTGGCGAAACGGGACGAGGAAATTTACGTTCCCGACCAAGACGAGCCGCTCAAGCTCAGCCGTCGGTCGTTCGCGTTGCGGCTGTTGCAGTCGGTTCGCGACGAGTCGCACCGATTCGCGCAACATTATCACCATATGCTGCGACGAAAATCGACATTCGGCGACGACGTTCATTTCTAACGCCGCCGACGCAAAAAACGACAAAATTCTTTTAACGTCGCTCGTTAAAAAACGCCGCGCTCGCCTAAATTAACGTTATCTTAGACAAAGCGCGGCAACCTCGACGGCTTTAACGTTCGCGTCAACGCCCTTGCAAGTCGGCGATTTCGCGCTCGAACCCTTCGGAAAGGATCGGATAACGCGTCCAAGAGTTCGGCGAAAGGTCGTAATCGTCGATCGGGAACCCCGGCGCGTACCGTTGGCGCTTCCATTGCGTCCGCGTCCAAAGTCGGCAAAAGCGGACGCCCCAACCGGTCAACGTCTCGTCGTCGACGACGATCCCCGCCTCCGCCGCTTCAGTTCGAACGCGAGAAATCGCCGCGTCGAGGTCGAGTCGGTCGCGAATGAGCGCGCGCTCAAACAGATTCAAAACGGTATACGGCATTAGGTCGGCTTCGTCCGTTTGCTTCGCCTCGGCGGGACGCAGTTCGGCGGTCGGCTGTTGGTCGTTGATAAAGCTCAACGCGGGCGACTTGAAGCGAATTTCGTTCCCGTCGTCGTCAAAATCGAGCAAAACGCCCGTTTTTTCCGCCCAAACTAGCCATTTTCGCACAAACGCCTTGTCGATTCCGGAAATCGGAGACAACCCGCCGCAGGTGTCCCCGTCCATCGTCGCGTATCCGCAGGCGACTTCGGAGCGGTTCCCGGTCGACAGCAAGAGCCGTCCGGAGCGGTTCGCGAGGAGCCAAACGCTCGGCCCGCGGCTTCGCGCTTGAATATTTTGCAACGCCAAGTCGTCGGTCGCCCAATCGAACGGCGTCCCGGTCGCGGCGGCGACGAGCGTTTTATACGCCTCGACGATTCCGTCGACGTCGAACTCGAGATGCGTCGCGCCGCAAAATTCGGCGACTTCGCGCGCCGCGGTTCGGGTAACGTCGCCGCTGTTGCGCGTCGCTTGGTAAACGGTCGTCAAGAGCGGTTCGACGATTCGGCGTTCGAGCGCGTCTTCGAGCGCGTCGAGCAAATCGCCGGCGACCGTCGACGGCGCCGCGCCCGACAACACCGTTTCAAAAAGCGCGTTCAGTTCTTCGTCGTCGAGTTCGCCTTTCTCGCCCAAAGCTAGCGACGCGATCTCGTTGTCGACGTCGCCTTCCAACGGATTTGCGCCTTCCTCCGCGTCCGACAAAGTTTCGCCGTTTTGCCCATTTTCCTCGTCGAGCGGTCGGCTCGCGACGTCGCGTTCCTCTTCCGCGTCTTTTTCGAACGCGACCGGTTGCGCGTCGACGGGCGTTTCCTCGCCGTCGCAGGCGGTCAATTCGTTGTATTCGTCAAAATTGTCGGGCGCCGACGTCCCGCAATCGATACAATCGCCAAAGTAGATCTCGCGCGGCGGTTGCGCCGGGGTCGCAAGCGCTTCGTCGACCGCCGAATGGAGCGCGGATTCGAGCGCCGAATGCAACGCCGGTTCAAACTCGGCGTCCGAATGCGCAAGGAAGACGGCGAGCCGGCTCGCGTCGCCGTTTTCGAACGCGTCGGCGGCGTCCCCCAACTCCGCGTCGAGCGCCGCGAGCGCCGGAAAAGCGGCAAGCGAGCCGTTCGCCGAAAAATAACGCGTCAACCAACGCAAAAAGAGGCGCGTTCCGAGTTGCCGCCGCCCTAATTTAACGCCGATTCGAATCAGCGCGGCGATCGTCGCGGAGTCGGCGCCGCCGCTTAACGAAAGCGCGAACCCTCGCGACCGGCTCTTGCGCATATAGTCGAAAAGAGCCAAGGCGGTCGCGCGGGCGAACTCTTCGAACGCCGCGTCGTCGTCAAGTTCCCAACCTTCCAAGCCTTCTTCAAGCTCGCAAAACTCTTCGTCGCCCCAGTCGACGCAAAACTCCGAAGTTAACGTTAAAACGTCCCCTTCCGCCAACGCGATTTCGGCGTCGGCGTTAATCTCGGCAAGTTGCGCAAGTTCAAAAAGGTCGAGCGCGTCAAAATTTAGCGTTTGCGCAAACTCAACGTCTTGCATCATTTGCGCGATTTCGACAATTTCGGCAAAATCCGCGTTTTCGGCTTTCGGCGCGACTTGTTCGGATTCTTCCGTTCTTTCTGTTTCTTTGACTTTTGCCGCTTCGGCGTCTTTTTCGCTTCGCGCGGTTTTACCGCTTTCGTTTGGTTTTGCCGCCAAAAAACGAAACGTTTTTATTAATTCGACGCGATTAACCGCAAAAGTCGCCGCGACAAAAGGAAAGCGGGCCGCCGTTCGAACGTCGCCGTCGAGCGCAAGCGCGGAACCGCCGTCGAAAATCGCCGCTCCGGATTCGACCCCGACCGGCGTCGAGTAAACGATTAAGTTGCGGTCGCGACGCGAAATTTTCGCTAAAATCCGCTCGACCCGCTCTCGGCGGCCGATCGCAAAGGGGGTCGCGCTCGGGCAAAGAACGCAATCGACGCGGCTCGCTCCAAGCGTCGCGGCGGTCAAAACGCCCTCGACGACAAGGCGCGCAAGAGACGTCGGACGGTAGAGCGTTTTGGGCGTTTCGGCGAAGGTCTCGCCGTTCTCCGCCTCTTCCCTTATTTCGCCAACTTCGTTATTCTCCGTCTCTTGCGCCGTCGACGCGTCTTCGCCGTTCTCCGTCTCCGGCGCTATCGACGCGTCTTCGCCGTTCTCCGTCTCCGACGCTATCGACGCGTCTTCGCCGTTTCCTTCAACCGTCAAACTCTCCCAAAACGCCGCGTCTTCTTCGTCTTGACTAATTTTACGTTCGTCAAACGCCGAATACAACGTCTTTTCGTCGAGCGTTTCCGCCGCCGCGAACGGGTCGAGCC
>JAZNJF010000404.1:0-3147 GCA_045577885.1 Thermoguttaceae bacterium
CAATAATTTGTCTTCCTAAGACCGCTTGGCCTCCGACTTGTCGTCCTCGGCGGCTTTGCGGCAAAACTCGTAAAAAACGCCTTTACGCAACTCGAAACCGGTCGCGGTCGGGCGGAATCCCATTACGAAATCTTCGTAAGAGTAACTTTGGTGAAACTGCGTCGTTTGAACGCGCTCGACGTCTTTTTCGCCCATCATCGAAAACGCTAACCGTTTGGCGGCGAACGTTTTCCCGACGCCCGGCGCGCCCTGCAAAATCACGTTCTTTTTCGTCGCGAGGAGCGTTTTTAGGAGGCGGTAACGCTCTTCGTCGAGGTAAACGTCGGCAAGGAAATCGTTTTCGTCGTAAGTTTCGTAAACCGTTTCCCTTTCGTCGGCGTCGAACGTTTCGTCGACGTCGGCGCCGCTTTCCGCGACAAGACTTAACATTGCTTTAACCAAGTCGGCGCGCGGCGTTACGTCGGTAAGCGTTTTCACCGGAAGCGGTTCCGCGACCTCCCAAGCGCCCGCCGCGTCCCAACGAACGGCGCGAACGTGCCGATAGGCGCCGCGTTCCGGTTCGTAAACGTAATCGCCTTCGACGACGCCGCGTCCAACGATTTGCTTGCGCCCCCGTTTGACGAACACGACGTCGCCCGGCTTCATTTCGTTCGCAAATTGCCAAGTCGTAAGCGCTTGGTTGCGATAAGAATTTTCGACGCCGTAAAGCGACTTCATCTTGTCGCGCATCTCCTCTTTCGAACCGAACGCGAGGAGGTCGCCCAGCTCGTCCCAACCGATCGCCATCGTCCCTTGCGCGCGGTCGTTTTCCCAATTTCCGGATCCTTCGCCTGCGGCGTAAATCCAGTAACGAACAGGCGTTGCGTCGACAAGCGTCTCGTCGGTCGTTTCCTGCGGAACGACGCCGCCGAAGATTTCGTCGCCGAAGGAAAGCGGAACGCCGTTCACGTCGGCGATTTTTTGACAGCCGCGCCGCATCGCGTTCGATTTATTCCCGTTCCGTTCAAAATAATAAAGAATATTGTCGCGGGTCGTTCGCAACGCGGTTTCCAGTCGCTCCTTTCCGAAATCTTCGCCGATATTTACGAGAAAACAGAGCGTTAACTCGACGTTCGCGCGCCGTTTAAATTGTCCGCCGTCAAGCATAGCCGTCAAAACGGTAAGGAAAATATAATGCGAATTCGCGTTGAAAGACGGCGCCTCCGCGCTCATCGCCGCGACGGCGTCTTTCGGCACAAGCGTTCCTTCGTAAACCGCCTTCGCATAACGGTAAATCGTTTCTTCGCAATCGTATTCGGAACCGACGACCGCGCGGACGCCGCCCTTGGAATCGAGAAACGCCTTCAACCTTTTGAGCGCGCCGAAATAGCGGTCGATTTGTTTTTTAACGTTCGGCGACGCGACGTCGTTCTCCAGGTAATCGAAAAGCGCTTCCCGCGCCGCGTCGAGCGTTTCGTCGTTTTCGAACGTCTTCCAAAAGCTCGGGAAAACGCCGTTTTTCGAAGCATAAAACGCGTCGGCAACATACGTTGCGACGGTATTCTCCGCCGAATCGGGACGCTCGGCGCGCAAGTATTCTTTAAACTCCGCTTTGACTCGGTTAATCGTCGCGGCAACGTCCATTTTCGCGTTCCTTTCGTTCCAATCAATTTATTTTCAACGCTTTAAAACACGTCGTTCCCAACGCCGACCGCCGAAAATCTCGCGTTGACAAAACATCGCGGCAAGTCGCGCAAACGACGGGACTTATTTCGCGCTCAAAAATCAAACGAAAACGCGTTTCGGCGTCGCGTTTCCGTTTTTTATCGCTTCGACTTTGCTGTCGCCGCGACGCGATTACGGTTCCGAACAAAGGTTGACGAACGCCTCTTCGACGCGAATCCGGGCCGCTTCGTCGAGAATGAAGACGCGGCGCCGACCGTTCGGGTCCGGCTTGAACGTCGTCAAACCGTCGTCGCGAACGTCGACTTCCCCGGCTTCCGAGAGCGCAAAGTAACCGCGCCCCGACTCCGGACGAGCGACGAAAAGAACGCTCGTTAAGTCCCAAGTCGGGCGGCGATGGTCGTACCCTTCCTTCGTGTTGCGCGCCGTCCAATGCCCGAACGCGTCGTAAAGAATTTTCGACGTCGGCGAACGGCGATAGTCGTTTTTCAGGTTGACCGGCGACATACGAACGCGGTCGCCCGTCTCGTATCCGCTAAAAACCGCCGGAGTCGGCCAGTCGGCGGCGAATTTTTGCATCGCCGGAATATCGCAAATCACGTTCCATTCCTTATGGTCGCGGTACGCCGCCGTCGAGTCGTCGAACGAAAACGCGCCCGCCATCAGCGAAACGAGCCGAACCTTCTTCGCGGCCAATTCGCGCCCGGTCAGCGGCGAAACGTCGTCCCCCGGCGTTTCAAGCAACGCCGCAAGGTTCGACGCGTACCCGACTTGAACGATCACGACCGAGCCGTCCTCCGCCTCCGCCAAGAGTCGACGCAAAAGCGAAACCGACTCTTCGAGCTTAAAACCGTCCGGAACCGGATACTCCGCCGCGCCGTCCGCCGTTTTTTGCGCGAGCGTCTTGCTCGGGTATTCGTCGAAGACCTTCGTCGACTTGCTAGCGACGCCAACCGGAACGCCCGGTCTTCCGTATTTAGCGTTAAGCGCCGCGACAAAACGCCCCGCCGGTTCGTTCGCGTTCGTCAACGTAACGCCGAGCAACTCGACCGCGCCCCGGTCGGCCAAGCGGTGAATCAGCCCAAGCGCGAACGCGTCGTCGATATCGCCGCCAATATCGGTGTCGAAAATCATTTTCACCGGCGCGTCCGCCGAGTCGCGAACGTCGAGCAAGTCGCCCTCCGCCGCGTTCGCCGTCGTCGCCGCGACGCCGACGCAACTCCAAACGACGACCGCCAAAAGACCGACCTCGCCCAATAAACCGAATCCCCCCCAAAAGACGTTTTTAAGCCGCCGAAAATCCATTATCGTTTCCTCTTTTTCAATAACGGAGAAAACAGCGAAAAACGCTCGTTAAACCTCCGTCAAAATTGTTAAACTCAACTTGTTGAACGTCGATTAACGCCCGTCCGCGAGCGTTTCTTTCGACGCGACCTTAAATATACCGTCGCGACGCCCGCAAGTCAAGCGCGCGCCCCCAAACGC
>JAZNJF010000405.1:0-3392 GCA_045577885.1 Thermoguttaceae bacterium
CAACCGGCGTCCATCCACCAATAATCGAGTTTCAGCCCGCGTTCGAGGTAAAGGTCGATGAATTGCTTTTGCGTTTCGGTCGTCGCTTGCGTCATTTCGGCGAAGAAGTGCGAACTGCACGCCGCAAGGTGCGATTCGACAATCTTACCCTTCTTATTATTGGGGTTAGCTTTATCCGGAACGCGCGGAACGTTCCACTCGATCATCCAGCGACGCCAAATGTTTTGCGCGGCGAACCAATCGTCGCGGAACCAAGGCCCGACGACGGCGATCGGCGCTCTAACTTCTTCGCCCGCAAGGAGTTTGAATCGCGTCAACTCTTGACCGGCGGCAACGCGGGTTTCAAGGGCACCCTGACGCTCGAACTTCGCCGCCCATTGCCCGGACCAACCCAGGACGATAATCCAACCTTTGTCGAGCGATTCGAGGTTGAAATACGGCATATAAGCGTTCGTCGGACGCCCGCCGCTCGTCGCGACGTCTTTGACCGCGCCGGGATTCAAAACCTCCGTCAACGGCATGTAATCGTCGATACGGCAAGGACTTCCGACCGAATAATGCAGTTTGAATTCGCGTTCGTCGTTCCAGCGCGCCGCGTCGCCGCAGTTTGGATCCCAGCCGCTGTACGGACGGCGTTCGAAGGCGTCGCGACCGAAAATCGCGTCGATCGGCTTGATATTTTCAATAATCGGCGTCTCGGCGTCGGAAAGATTCTTGAATCTAAGCGACCATTCGACAAAGGGATAGCCGACGTAATCGATCGCTTCGCAAGCGACTTGCAAACGGTCCCCCGGCTCCGTTAACGTCAAGCGGCGCAAGACTTTGCCGTCGATTTCTTCTTTCGAGCGTTCGACTTTCCAATCCTTCAAAAATTCGCGCGACGACTTGCCGTCGTAAACGAACGAAAACGGGAAATCGACGGCGAACGTTCGGTCGTAAGTCCCGGAATCGGTCAACTCCAAGTCGCTCAAATAAACGACTTCGCCGTCTTCGTATTCGATTTTTGCATCGGCCCAGTTCGACTGGTCGCAAGAAATATTGCCTTGCGGATCGACAAGGAGCGCGAACTCTTGAACGCCGTCCAGGAGAACGTCGACGGAAGCGCCCGCCTTGCCGCCGGTCATTAAATCGCTTTCATAAAGCCCGACGTCGTTCGACTTAAGGGCGAACTTCACCGAGCCGCCGCCGCTCGCCGTTTCGGGCGCGTTCGTATCGATCCCAACGACCGCCGTAAAGCGCTTCGCCTTCTTCGGAAGCCGAACGATCAGCTCGCTCGGCGCATGACAGTAAAGTCCTTTATCAAAGGTTTTATCGCCGATTTTAAGTTTCTTGTCAAAGCGCGAGTCAACCAACACCGGGTCGTGATTTTTGATCACTTCGATCCCGACTTTCGGCGCCGCGGCGGTCGTCGCCGGATCAAAGCCGTCGAACTTTGCTCCAATCCAACGCGCTTTCGCCGCCGCTTCTTTTTCGTTAAGCGTTTGAAATTTCTCCGCTTGCGCCGAACTCATCCAAGCGCCGCAAAACGTCGTTGCAAGCAACGCGCCCCAAACGAACGCGCTCGTTTTCCGTTTTTTCTTTAACATTTGTCGCTCCGTAATGATAAGGGACGCGCGACGTCCCAATGCCAGTTTTACCGACGTTTTTTCGAAATTTAACGGGAAAAATCCGCCAAATCTTCTTTTGGCAAATCGTTCGAAAACGCGTCAATTCGTTTAGTATAACAGTTCGGCTAGCGAAATTCAAGAAGGCGCGTCGAAATTTTCGCTCCGACGCGCTTTTTTTTCAAAAATAAAAAGAAAACCAAGCTACTGAAAACCGTGTGTTTTAAGAAAAAATCAAACGCGACGCTTCCGCCCGAGCGAAAACGCCGCGTTCGCCGTATCGATTAACGCTCGTCGACGCGACGGCCAAGACGAACCGGCCCAAGCAACCCGGACGGCAAAAGCTGACGGTCGCCCGGTCCCCATTGCGGGTTCGAGGTTCGCGTAAATCGTTTTTCTGCCGGCAAGCTCGCGTCGCCGATAAGACGGTTGCACCAAAGGTTCGCGACGGAAATCGTTAAGCGGTTATCTTTAGCGCGAATCAAATCGTTCGGAATCTCAACGCGCCAAGGGTCGGTCCAAACGACGCCGAGGTCGACGCCGTTTAGCTCGACGCGCGCCATCACCCCGACTTCGCCGAGTTCAAGGAAGAACCCGCCCTTCTCCGCCGCGCCTTTCGACAAGTCGAACGTCGTTTCGTAAACCCCGACGCCGGAATAATATCGGAGAATCGGGTCGGCGCTTTTCGACCAATCTTGAAGCGTTTCAAACCGCTCGACACGCCGTCGCCCTTCCGGGAAGTCGCGTCCGGAAGAAGCGTTTTGATCGAACGCGACGTTCCAAGGCCCGGTCAACGCGTCGAAATACTCGAACTTCGCGTCCGCGGCAAAGAGTCGCGAAGTCGGCGTCAACTCTTGCGACGCGACGCCGTTTTCGACGTTATTGTTCGCGTTATTTTCGGAAAGGTCGACGTTCGAAGCGTCGTCGCTAAACTCCGGTCGGAAAACGACTAACCAACTTTGCGACGGCGCGAAACTTAGAGGAATCGTCGTTCGTCCGTTCTCTTCTCGCAAAGTATCGACGCGATAACGACGCCCCGTCGTCGGATCCCAAAGTTGCGCCTTTTTCCCCGAAACGCGGAAAACGCAGTCCGCCGTTTGCGCGACGCCGAGTCGATTGCCGACGAAATAAACGTCCGCGTCGCCGTCGATTCGACGAACCCAACGAACGTCGCCGGTCGACTCGAAGTCCGGCTCAAGTCCGCGCTCTTTAAGGAGTTGCGCGACAAACGTAAAGCTCGGATACGTCGCGTCGCCCGATTTCGGCGACGCGAGTCCCCAAGGCGACGTCCCGTAACCGCCGATTTCGACCGCCGGAACCGCCCCGCTTTCCCCGTTCGGCGCGTTCGCCGTCCAAGTCGCGTCGGTTAAGATCGGCGCTAAATCCGACGCGACGTCGCCAAAATCAAGCGCGGCGAGAAGTCCCGCCGGATTCGACGTTTCGCCTTCGTTAATTACAACAATTCGCAACTGATTTTTTCCCGGTTTCAAGACGTCGTCAAGCGCGTAAACGTCCGGAGCGCGGAAGTTGGAACCGCTTCCCAAACGTTTCCCGTTAACGTAAAGCTCGTAAACGTTGTCGGCGGCGACCGAAATCGACGCGTCGCTAAGGTTAACGTTTTCAGGAACTTCGAACGTTTTGAAAAATTCGCGTTTGTCGCCCGGCGCGGCGCGTCCGAAATCGGCGTTCGCCCAAATCCAGCGAGCGTCGAGAATCGGAGCGCGACGCCGCGTCGTTTCTCCCGTTCCCGGCGGCGCGATCGGCGGATTCGGCCCGTTCCAAAGCGCG
>JAZNJF010000406.1:0-1797 GCA_045577885.1 Thermoguttaceae bacterium
TCACGCCGACGCTCGACCGCCGAAACCGCCCGTTTCGCCCAATCTTCCCATTTTCCGCCGAAACGCGCCGTTGGGAGCGAAATCGGGAAAAATTTTCGCAAAAATCGCAAAAAGCGAAGAAAAAGTTTGACGTCGGCGCCCGAATCGTTCATAATAACGCTTAACGACGGCGGCCCGCTCGACCGTTCGCGCTTCGTCCCCTCCGACGCCGCCTTTCGCAACGTCGGTCGAAGCGTCGGCGTTCGTTCCGGCCCCGTTTCGCGCGATTTTGACGTTATTTGTCAATATATTATTAGAAACGTTAACGCGAATCGGCGATTTTTCCCCTTTTATTAATGATTAGCGCGGCGCCGAGCGTTGTTTCGGCGTCGATAAGCGCGTCGTTTCCGATTTTCGGCCCGATATTCCGTCGAGCGGAGCGTCGCCGTTTTTTCCGCTTTTTTTACCTTGCCTTTGTTGAAGGAGGTTTTCGATGATTACGTTCAGTCGTTCGCAAGTCGCTTCGTCCGGCGAGATTCCGGCTCTTCTCGCTCAAGCGATGGAAGAAGGCGACGGTCTTCTCCGTTTGACGCCGAACTGGGTTCCGCGCGTCTTCTGCAAGCCGGGCCGCCGCATCAAATTGGCGCCGACCGACTGGTACGCGCTCGGGCTCGACCGCGGCGGAATCGACGAACGTTGGTTCGCCAGCACGACGGAAGCGGAAAACGCCGGGCGCGCCGAAGACGAAGGGCTTAGTTACGTCCGCGTCGCGGGCAAACGTTTCCTTCTCCGCGACGCGGTTGAAGAGGGCAAAGGCGCGGTCGTCGGCGACGCGATTTGGGAAGCGCACCGTCGTTGGCCGGTCTTCTCGAAATTCTTCGACAACCTCGGCCCGCTCCCGCACCATATGCACCAAATGGACAAGGACGCGAAGCTGACCGGCCAAGACGGCAAACCGGAAGCCTACTACTATCCGCCGCAACTGAACGCCGCGGAAAACCGCTTCGACTATACGTTTATGGGTCTCGAACCGGGCACGACGAAAGCGCAAGTCCGCAAATGCCTCGAAGACTGGAACAAGGGCGACAACGGCATTCTCGACTTGGCGAAGGCTTACCGTCTGAAACCGGGAACCGGTTGGATTATTCCGGCGGGCGTTCTTCACGCGCCGGGCTCGGTCTGCACGTACGAACCGCAATGGGGTTCCGACGTTTTCGGGATGTTCCAATCGCTGACGGACAAGGACGCGATTCCTTGGGACCTGCTCGTGAAAAACGTTCCGGACGACAAGAAATTCGACCTCGACTTCATCGTCGAGCAGCTCGACTGGGAAAAGAACGTCGACCCGTATTTCAAGGAACACAACTACCTCGAACCGATCGTCGACGCGGAAAAATCAGACCCGAACGGCGGTTACGTCGACAAGTGGATCGTTTACGGCTTAATCGACGGCAAGCAACTCTTCACCGCGAAAGAGCTGACGGTCATGCCGGGTTGCCGTTGCGTCCTGAAAGACGGCGCGGCGAGCGGCTGGATCACGACGCAAGGGCGCGGGACGATGGGCAAGCTCGCGATCGAATCGCCGAACATGATTCGCTTCGGCGAAGAGCCGGACGACGAAATCTTCATCACCGCGACGGCGGCGACGAAGGGCGTCGAGATTGTCAACACCGGTTCGGAACCGTTGGTCGGCTTGCGTTACTTCGGCCCGAACGCTCACCCGAGCGTCCCGATGGTCGGCGATTACAAGAAATATTGGTAATCGCTCCTTGACGTCCTGAAACGACGGTTCGCGCCTTAAAACCAAGTCGGATCGTA
>JAZNJF010000407.1:0-3690 GCA_045577885.1 Thermoguttaceae bacterium
TAAAACGGTTTACTCCGCGACGTCGCGCCGTCGCGACGTAAGGAACAAGGAAAGGGAAGCGAAACGCCGTCGCGTCGATTGGTCAACGTTAATCGGCGTCGTTTCGAGTTTTTAAGCCGATTAATTAAAACGCGTTAATTCGGAAAGTCAAGAAAGCGGCGCGCTGTAACAGATTCTGCGAAAAAAACTCGTTTTTGCCAAAAACGCTACTTGACGTCGCCTAATTTTGCGTTTATAATAAGCGCGACGTCGCGAGACGCCGTTCGACGGTTTTGGTCAAATCTGCCTCAACCTTTCGACGTCGGCGGATTTCTTGCGACGGCGCGTCGCGGCGTTCGCTTTCGTTCGTTTTTCCGATTTGAGAGGTCCGGAAGGCGGGCGGGGCGGACGTCCGCGGCGCGCGACTTTCTTTTGGGTTATTTTGGGGGAGCGCTTTTCTTGAAGCGGGCAAACTCGCGACGGCGCGGCGTTTAGAGGGTGTTTAAGCGGCTCGGTTTGAGCGGGAATTTCGGAAATATCTAAAATCTCGGCGAATTCGGCGGCGCGAACGTCGGCGACGGCGGCTCGAAGCGCGGCGCTTTTTCGGACGTTTTTAACGCGTCGGGGCCTTCCCAAACGTCGCTTTCGGAGTATAATAACGAAGATTAGCGAGCGTTTCCCGCCCCTCGGACGGCGAAACGGGCCGTCGCCGTTTTGTGTTCGGCGCTCGGTCGTCGAAGAAACCCGTCCTCGCGCAAAATCCTCTTCGATATTTTGAGGTTATCCGATGTTGAAAGTCGTTCTTCCCGACGGTAATGAAAAAAGTTTCGAAAATCGCGTTCGTCCGATCGACGTCGCCGCTTCGATCGGCTCCGGCTTGGCCAAAGCGACGGTCGCCGCGGTCGTTACGACGCCCGACGTTTGCGACGACGCCGGAAATCCGGTCGCCCAAACGATTTCCGCTTCCGAATTTTTGCCGGAGTCGGGAACGGTCGAACTGCGCCTCTTGACGAAAAAAGACGCCGAAGCGCTCGACATTATGCGCCACTCCTGCGCTCACGTGATGGCGCGCGCCGTCATGCGCCTTTACGAAAACGTCCAACTCGCGTTCGGCCCGACCGTCGAAAACGGCTTCTATTACGACTTCTGGAAGGAAGAGCCGTTCACCGAAGACGATTTCGCGAAGATCGAAGCCGAAATGGCGAAGATCGTCAAAGAGGACGAGCCGTTCGAACGGATCGAAATGAGCCGCGACGAAGCGATCGCGTTGTTGAAGGGCGCCGGGCAAACGCTGAAAGTCGAACACCTCGAAACCGGCCTCGGCGAAGAGGATACGGTCTCGTTCTACCGTCAAGGCGAGTTCCTCGACCTCTGCCGCGGGCCGCACATTCCGTCGCCGAAATTCATCGGGGCGTTCAAGATTATGTCGACCTCCGCCGCGTACTGGAAGGGCGACGCGAACAACCAAAGCCTCCGCCGCGTTTACGGGACGGCGTTCTTCGACAAAAAAGAACTCGACGCGTACCTGACGCAGCTCGAAGAAGCGAAAAAACGCGACCACCGCGTCCTCGGGAAGCGACACGAACTCTTTATGGTCGACCCGAAAGTCGGTTCCGGCCTCGTCGTTTGGCTTCCGAAGGGCGCTATCGTCCGTCGCGAACTTGAAAACTTCCTTTACCAAGAGTTGCTCAAGCGCGAATATCAACCGATGTACTCGCCGGTCATCTGCCGCGTCGAGCTGTTCGAAACGTCCGGGCATTACCCGTATTACGCCGACAGCCAGTTCCCGCCGATGGAAGTCGACGGCGGCGACCGCTATTTGCTCCGTCCGATGAACTGCCCGCTGCACGTTTCCGTTTACGACTCGAAACCGCGCAGCTACCGCGAGTTGCCGTTGCGCTTGGCGGAATTCGGGAACGTTCACCGCTTCGAACAATCGGGCGAACTCAACGGCTTGACCCGCGTCCGCGGCTTCACCCAAGACGACGCGCACATCTTCTGCACCGAAGAGCAAGTCGAGCAAGAGTTTAAGAACTGCGTCGACATGACGCTGATGGTCTTGCGCACGATGGGCTTCGAAGATTACGAAGTCCGCCTGAGCTTCCGCGACTGGACGAGTTCGAAATACGTCGGCGACCCGGAAAACTGGAAGAAGGCGCAAGACGCGCTCGAACGCGCGTGCCGCGAAATGGACTTGCCGAAGTTGGAAGTCGTCGAAGGCGAAGCGGCGTTTTACGGCCCGAAAGCGGACTTCGTCGTCCGCGACTGCCTGGGCCGCAAGTGGCAGCTCGGGACGATTCAGCTCGACTACAACCTGCCGTCGGCCGACCGTTTCGACTTGAAATATATCGGCCCGGACGGCGAGCTTCACCGTCCGGTGATGATTCACCGCGCGCCGTTCGGTTCGTTCGAACGCTTTACCGGCATCTTGATCGAACACTTCGCGGCGGCGTTCCCGACGTGGTTGGCGCCGGAGCAAGTTCGCATTCTGACGATCAGCGAAAAGTTCGACGATTACGCGAAGCAAGTGCAAAAACGTATGCGCGAGGCCGGTTTGCGCGTCTCGTGCGACCTGCGTTCGGAAAAGATCGGCGCGAAGATTCGCGACGGTCGCAACGATTTGATTCCGTATCTTTGCGTCGTCGGCGCGAAGGAAGCGGAGAGCGACTCGGTCGGCGTTCGCGGCCGCAAGCAAGGCGAGATGGGCGCGATTCCGGTCGAAACGTTTATCGCCGACGTCAAAGCGGAAATCGCGGAACGCCGTCGTTAATCGACGTCGCGTTGAAAACGGAACGGCGTAAACTCGGCGGTTAAGCGGTTTGCGTTGTCGACGTAAAGAAGAAACGTCGAGCGGATTTCGGTTCGCTCGGCGTTTTTTTGTCGTCGCTCAAACGCGTTCGACGCTTTGTCGCGCGACGTCGGCAAGCGCGCTTTTTTGCGTTTTTCTCTTTTTTTCCCGCTCCTTGGGGGCGCGTCGGCGACTTTTTTCGCTTTTTTTCTCTTCTTCTTCTTTTTCCTTGCTTTAGACTTGGCGCGGCGTTATACTAAACGAATAAAGCGTTTTCGACGCAAAAGTCGGAGCGCGTTTCTCGAAAATATTGACGCTAAGGGAGGTAACGCAATGTCGGACGACGCCAAAAAAGAAGCGGCGAAACTTAAAGGCGCCTTGACGCGCCGCCTTAAAAAGCTGTTCGCGCAAACCTTGGAACCGCTGGGATTGGTAAAAACAAGAGGGCAAGAATGGGAACGCGCGACGAACACGATGCGTCAATTTTGTCTCTTTCGCTTCATCAACGGTCGCTGTTTAGCCGTCGAATACGGTTATTGTAAGGTTTCCCGTTTTGATTCCTGCGTCGACTGCTGGGCGAACGCTCCGCAAGACGCGGCGACGCAAGAGACGCTAACCCGTTTTAAAACGGCTTTTAAAGAATGGGAGAAATCCGGCGCTATATTGGATATGACGCAGACGAGTTTGCCCTATCCGCCGCAAGACGAAGAGGAGATCGAAAAAATTTTAACCGACGTCGAACCGGTTTTGCGCGACGCGACGGCTTATTTTCTCAACTATCCCGAAACGAGCGACCTTTTGCGCGCGTACGAGGCCGGACGCGTCGAGAAAAAGGTGTTTTCGTTCGGAGCCGACCGGCTCTGGCAAGATTTTTATCTTGCGCTAGAGTATTATCGAATCGGCGCTTACGCGAAATCCGCGGA
>JAZNJF010000408.1:0-2662 GCA_045577885.1 Thermoguttaceae bacterium
GTCATAACGATCAAAATCGGGAGCAACGCGCAGACGCTCCAACCGATATAACCGAAAAAGCTCGGCATTTTGACGCCGCACTCTTCCGCGATCGCCTTCACCATAAAGTTCGGGCCGTTCCCGATGTACGTCATCGCGCCCATCAAGACCGCGCCCAACGAAACCGCGATCAAGAGCAATTCCCGAATCCGAACGCCCGACGCGGCCTCTCCGGCGGTCAACGTCGCTTCGAGTTGCTCCGCTTCGTCCGTTTGCCCGGCGGCTTTCAACTCCGCGAGCTTCGTCTCGTCGGCGACGCGCGCCACTTCGAAGAAAACGACGTAAGTCGGCGCGTTGTCCAGCACCGACGAAAGCGAACCGGTCATCCAGAAGAGCTGCTGCGCTTCGTTCATCCCGACTTTCGACCCGACGGCGCTCGCCGCGGCGCGGACTTCCCCGCCCTTGACGTTCAAGATTTGCATCGGCGCCTGCATGCAGATGAAAATCCCGAAGAAAATCGCGGCGACTTCGACGATCGCGGCGAAGTTGAACTCGTTCGCCTTTCGAATCGCGTTCGAACCGCAAGCGAACGAAACCGCGACCAACGCCAGCTGAACGACTTCGCGCAAAAACATCGGCGGATACCAGCCGGTCTTAACGCCAAAAAGCGACAAAAACTCTTGACTCGGCGCCAGCAACGCGACCGCCAACACGACGCCGATCAAGCAGAAAAGGTTCGGGAAAAGCCCGTAAACGCGGAGGCGCTTTTGTTCGGTCGCGTCGAGCGCTTTGCTCAACCCGGTTTCCTTCGGCCAATAATAAAAACGGTCGAGAAGGTAATAAACCGCGATCAACAGCCCGCAAACGAAGAGCCATTGCGACCAAAGCGCGAACGTCCAGAAGAACGCGACGCCGCGCAGGTACCCCAAAAACAACGGCGGATCGCCGATCGGAAGCAAACAGCCGCCGCAATTGCAGACCGCGAAAATGAAGAAAACGACCGTGTGCGCCCGGAACTTCCGCTCTTTATTCGTTTCGAGCAACAGCCGGATAAGAAGCATCGCCGCGCCGGTCGTTCCGACGAAACTCGCCAAGAGCGCGCCGACGGCTAAAATCGCCGCGTTCGTTTTCGGCGACGCCTTTAAGTCGCCGGAAATCCGGATTCCGCCGGAAATCGCGAAGAGCGAAAAGAGCAAGACGACGAACGAAATATATTCGCCGACGATCGCGTTGACGAAAACCGTTCCCGCCTTGGCGAGCGGCGAAGCGTCCGCGGCGACCGTCGCGTGCGCCGGCCAGTGCAAGTCGAGCGGAAAGTCGCAAAGAAACGCGTAATAACCGAGCGTAACGGCGCCCAAAACCGCCGCGACGAGAAAACGGTTGCGGTTGCTCTCCCACCAATGCGCGGTCGCCGGAATCAGCGGCAAAATCGCGATGCAAAGGAGCAAAATAACGAACGGCGCGACCGTCCAAAGGGGCGGCGTCGGCGGCTCCGTCGCGTCGCTTTCCTCCGCTTTCGCCGCCGTTTCCGCGGGTTCGCTCGCTTCGTTCGTTTTCTCCGCTTCCGCCGTTTCGTTCGTTTCGCTCGCTTCCGACGTTTCGGGCGTCGCGACCGTTTCCGGAGTTTCGTTCGTATGCGCGGCGGCGACCGCTTCGTCGTGCGAGCCGTGTTCCTCAAACTGCGCCGCCGTCCACTTTTGCGGGAGTCCGGCGACCAACAGCCCGAGATAAACGACGATAACCGCGACGAGCGCCGCGATCGTTTTGCGATACGAGGTCGGCGCGTCGTTTGGCGACGCGTCGGACTTACGTTCGGACATTTTATCCCTTCTCTTTCCCAAAATTGGGGGTCGGCGCGCCCAAACGTTCCGACCCGGCGTTTTTAAACGGTCGACGGCGAACGCCTCCGAAACGCGGCGCCGGTTTTCGTTCGTTTTTCCGACGCCGCGACGTTCGGTCGGCGTCGCTTACATCGAGCGACGAATCCGTTCGAGGTTCCACTCGAGCTTTTCTTTTTGCGTCATTTTCGAGAAGTCCGGAAGCGGCTCGAAGGTTTTCGGGCCCTCCGTTTTGTCGAAATAGGAGCGACGCGGCTTTTGCGCCGGTTCGGCTTTTTTCGGCGCGTCGGTTTTCTTCGCGTCGTAACCGGTCGCCGTTTCTGTCGTTTGGAGGTCGTCTTCGAGGGAGCGTTTCGGTCGGATTCCCAACTTTTGCAGGTCGCCGTGATAGGCTTTCGTCGCTTCGACCGGGCCGATTTGGCCGTCGGCGATGGCGCGCAGGTACTCGATGAAAGTCAGCTGGTGCTCGGCGTTGTTGATTTTGCGCCCGTACAGCGCGACGCGAGCGCCGTATTTTTTCGCGTCGTGCAACATTTGGAACGCGTCGAGGGTGGTGCCCGCGCTTCCGCCGAGAATCCCGACGACGATTTCGGAGTCGTACCGAACGAGCGCTTCCATCGCTTTCGGCCCGTAATACGGAATCTTCAGGAAGACCGGACGCCCGGCGCTCGCGACGCCCGCCAACGCGCGGACGATATGGTCGGAAACGAACTTCGGCACGTCTTCGATCGGATTCGTCGGCGCGTTCGGACTGAAGACTTCGAGGAAGTGTCGAAAGCCCTTCTTTTCGGCCTCGAGTCGGAACTCGTTGTAAGCGAGGAGCGACTTATAATCTTGGTCGAGGT
>JAZNJF010000409.1:0-5973 GCA_045577885.1 Thermoguttaceae bacterium
AAGACCGCTTGGCCTCCGACTTCCTCTTAACCCTCGAACGCCCGGAACCGCCGCGCCTCTTTTAGCGTCGACGCGCCGCGTTTTCGCCGTTATTCCGACGTCTTGTAACGCTTAATATAACGCTCCAAACGCTTTCGGTAAAGCGCGAACAGCTTCGGGTTTTCGCGCAAGACGGTTTCCGCTTCGGCGACGAAACGACCGTCCTTCAATTTCGACAATGCGGCGAACGTATGTCCCGCGAACTTCGGGTCGAGCGCGAAGGAACGCAAGTCGATTCCTTCGACAAACTTAGTAACCGGAAGTAGGTCTTCGATAAAGATAGCGCGCCCCGCGTCGAAACGCTCGGTCAAAATAATTCGACGGATAAGGCGAGCGAACGCCGGCGATTTCGCCAATCGGGGAGCGCTCCGCGCGTGTTCCGCAAGCTCGACCGCCGCATTGCAAAAATTCGCCGCCAACCAATGCGCCGCGCTTAAATATTCGACTTTAAATTCCCGCGTTTCTTCAAGCGTAAAATCGAGCTTCCCCTTAAACCTCAGCTCGTCGACCTTCCTCGCCCAACTCGGAACGTCTTCGTCGCGAAGGTAGCGCGTCAAGCGACGGGCGGTCTCGCAAATCGAGTCAAGCCAACGGTAAAAGCCGTCGCAGAACTCTTCTACCAAAACGCGCTCGGTCGCCAAATCCGCCCAAAGCCGCGCGATTTCCTCCGCAAATCGCTCGTTTTCCTCGCGACTGTAAATCAATCCCTTGACAACGTGAAACCATCGGTTCCGCGCCGCTTCGCAAATTTCGTCGTAAGTCAAACCGTCGTAAAGTTTAATTTGCATCGCGTCCTCCTTTCGTTACAAAACGCCCAGTCGAACGGCGCCGTCCAAACGCTCCGTTAAGCGTCGCGGCGTCGTATGCTGTCGGCGGCGATTCGCGCGGCTTCGACGGCGAGTTTCATCCCCTTTTTAACGCCTTTCGGGCTCCTTTCGACGCGCTCGACCGCCGCTTCGAACGTCGACGCGGCCTTGTCGTAAGCGCCGACGTGAAAACGCGTTAGCGCGAGGTAAAAGTCTTGCCAAAACTCCTCGTCGACGTCGAAGAAATTCTTGTCGACGCGCCCGGCGTCGTACTCGCGCAGGAAGTCGGCGGCCGTCGCGAATCGACGGAAAAACGGCGACGCCTCGTCGCGCAAAAATTTTGCGACGTCGGTTAAAATCGCGTCGACTTCCGTCTCGCTTTTCGGCAAGCCGTTCCACGACTTACGTTCGCCGCGCGACGCCCAATCTTCTTCCTCTTCGTCGCGCAGGCCCTTCCAAAAACGCTTCAATTTCCTTTGCGTCGCCGCGTCGCGCGGAGCGTTCGCCCAGCAAGCGAAACTTGAAACGGGCCCGCAACCGCAGTAGACGCTCAACTCGCCGTCGACGTCGCTAAGCCAACAGGTATGCCGCAAGATTTCCGCCCTTCGCGTCCAAGTTTGCGCGTCGTCTTTGTCTCGCTTAAACCCAAGCGGCGTCAAAGTTTGCGCGATCAGTTCTTCGACGCGGCGCGTCAAAGCGCTTTTGAGTATTCCCTCCGGCGAGGCCGCGAACCGGCGCCGCTCGGCTTCTTTTGCCGCTAACGACGCCTCGTAGCGTTGTTGCCCGGCGATCGCTCGGTCGTCTTGCCAACGATACAGCCGTCCCGCCGGCTTCAGGAAATCCGCGTCGCGGACGGGAAAACCAAGTTGCGTCAAATAGTCGAGCGCGTCGTTTAAAGTAAAGCGTTGTTTGATTTTACGATTGGAGTACTGCTCGACGCGCTCGAACGGATACGGCTCGCCCTCTTGCCAAAAGACGTTGCGCCCGTCGTACATAACGCGCACTAAACGCAATAATTTGGAGTCGCGCCACGATTCTTCATCTTCGCGCAATTCGCAAATATAGCCGTCCGACTTCGCGTAACGCATGCTAAAAACCGACGTTTTGCCGGTTCTCGATCCCCCGGCCCGCAATACGAGCCCGCTAAAACGCGGCTCGAAAAAGACGGAAACGTCGGGCGCGCTAACCGGTGAAAAACCGTATCTTATCGGCGGCGTTTTTTGCCAGGGGTCGGCGGGATACAATTCCTCGAACGCCTCCGCAAGCGCTTCGGGCGGAAGTTCGACGCAAGAAACGCCCTTGTCGTCGTCCTCGCGGTTTATCGCGCCCATTTTGGCGAGCGTTCCCAAGAGCGCTTTCAAGAAAACCTCGACGACGTCTTTCTCGGGCGTTCCATCGACGCTAAGTTGAACGCTCTTAACCCCTTCGGGCGAGGCGTCGACGTTAACTTGAACGCGCTCGGCCCCTTCGACGTCGACGGTTTCGGCGCTATTTTTCTCGGACGCGACGTCGGCCCAGGAAACGTTCTCGTCGTCCTCTCGGTAAAATTTGCAAATTTCTTCGATCGGACGCCGGACGATTTCCAAGTGAAACTCGTCGAGATTTTCCAGCAAAAAAGGCTTTTCGGCGTTCATTGCGTTCTCCTAACGTTAAACGCGACAGGCGCTTAAAGCGCCGTCATTACACAACGTCAAGCGTTCCGCCGCCCAACGGAAGCGAAACGCTCGGCTTTCGACGTCGCCGCAAACGACGCGACGTCAAACGGTTGCGACGTTGTTTCACTCGTCTTCGTCGTCCCCGATCTCCTTCGTCGTTCCGTCCCAAGGGAGCGCAAACCCAAACGCCGTAATTTCAGGGTCTTCCGCGAGCCTTGTTTCTTTGTCGAACGGCCAAGAATCCCATTCGTCGTCTTCTTCGGCGAGCGCGAAGAGCGTTTCTTTCAGCTGCTCGACGTAAAAAATCGCGGGATCGGACGCGACGATATATCCTTCGTCATCGCATTCGGCGTCCAGAAAGACGACCGGGAAACGCGTCTCGCCGTTCAGTTCGCAAGGTATGCAAACGTAATAGTTTCCGCACTGATCGTCGCCGATCGGCGTCCAGCCTTTTTCCTTCCATTCGTCGAAAATTTCGAGCGTTTCGAGAATGGAGCCGAGGCCGTGCAACCGTTCGTCGACTTCGACGCCGTCGCACAACGCGAGCCAGTTTTGGACGCTCGCCGGAAGCGCTTCGTAAACGCGTTTTTGCTCGTCCGACAAGGCGTCGACGT
The DNA here is from genome assembly GCA_045577885.1 of Thermoguttaceae bacterium. Taxonomy (GTDB): domain Bacteria; phylum Planctomycetota; class Planctomycetia; order Pirellulales; family Thermoguttaceae; genus RUG369. The sequence continues at coordinate 3,115 of JAZNJF010000409.1, forward strand.
CCAACGGCGGTTCGACCGTTCGCCCGAATCCGTCGAGTTCCGGGCGAGCGACCTCGCGTTTCAGTTCCGCCAACAGATTTCGAGCCGTCTCTTTAAAATCTTTACGCATAACGCTTTACTCCTTCCGCAGAAAATACGGCGACGCGACCGGTCGCGCCGCCTCGACGTTCTCTATTATAACGCTCCCCCAAGCGGACGTCAAGAAAAAAACGACGCGTTGCGACCGTTTCCGACGCCGACGTTTAGCCGCGTCGGAAACGCTTGCGTCGTCTCGGTTTGCGGCGACGTTACTCCGTCGCGAAAATTTCGTCGTACTGCTCTTTGTTCCAGTCGTCGCTTTCTTGGGCGTAAGCGCTTCGCAACGTCGCTTCGTAATCGCGCCAATTAACGATTCCGTCTAAAACCTTGCCTTGCAACGTAATAACCGCCGCCGTCCGCGCTTCCTCGTCGGGGTCGAAAAGGAGTTTAAGGAGCGCTTCGATCAAATCCGAGCGGCCCGACTCGACCGCCGACGCGTACTCCGCCGCCCATCGACGCGTCCAAGACGACTCCGACGACAAGGCGTCGACAAGATACGGAACGACGACGTCGGGCTCGAAAAGCGCGAAAAAATTGTCGAGCATTTGGTACGTTCCGAAAAGATAACCTTCGCCTATCGACCCGAGAAATAAAGGGATAGCTTCCTCGCAAGGGTTCTCCGTAAAGTACTCCCGCGCGGCGTCCCAAGCGTCGACCGTCTCGGAGTCGAGATCGTCGTCGAACTCGCTCGGCATTGGTTGATGAAGCCGCAAAAATTCCAACGCTTCTTCTTTATTCATTGTCGCGACGCCTTTCTTAACGTTTGATTTTCCTTCGTTTAACAACGCCCGCCTTCCTTGACGGCGCTTTGTAAAAAAGAGCGACGCCGCGAAGAAAACGACGCGACGTCGTTCGTTAAATAACGCCGATTATTTCCCGTTTGACGCCGCGTCCCAATCGACGGCTTTCCGCAACGCGCAAGCGTTTGCGCCGTCGACGTTTAAGTAAGGCGTTCCTTCGTCGACAAACGGCAAATAATCGACGGTCGCCGCCAAACAAAGCGAACGCTTCGCAAAGTCTTCGAAGTCCCGACCGAGCGCGAGCCCGTTCAGCTCCGTATCGCCGTCGTGCGAGAGATAAACGACCTCTTGCGACGCGACGTCGACGGCCAAATAATCGTCGTTCCCGAACCGATAAACGGGAAATTTGTTTTGCCAAGCCCGCGCGTAAGCGTCGTCGGCGTCGGGATATACGTCGTTGCGAAATTCCTCGAACTCCGCGACCAACTCCGGCAGTCCGACCAGCGACCAACCGAGTTCGCCGCTTTCAAAAGAAACGTCGTCCGACTCCAACGGTTCGTCGGACGGTTCCAAGCCGAGCGCGAACTCCTTCGCGAACGTCGTCAAAACGTTCTTAAACGATCGCGGAATCGGACGTTGCAGCTCTTCTTCGACGCGTTCGATTTCGGCGACCGTCGCCGGGGCGTCCTTTTCAAATTCGAAAACCTCGACGCCGGCGTCGTTATGCGACAAATTGACGACGGTTTCGAGCAAACGTTCCAAGGTCGTATTTAACATAGCGAGTTCCTTAGGGTTAGAACGCGTCGCTCGGCAAGCGAAGACGCGTCGCAAAAAAAGTCGAACTTATCGGCTATATCGGCGATTTTAACGCCGGTCTTGAGCGACGCGGCGTCAAACCCCGGTTCGCGCTTTACGCCCAACCGCCGACCGTTTTATAGTCGCTCATACTCTCGAAGTTTTGCAAAACAAGGTTTTCCGGTTTCAACTCCAGCGTCAAGTCGACCGGCTGTAACGCGGCGCGCAGGCGGTCGACCGCCTCCTGTTCGTAAACGCCGGGCCGGAAGTAAGCCAGCGTGATGTGCGGGCACAGCGCGTAACCGAGCGGAACGACTTGTTCCAGCGTCGTATAGAGCTTGTCGAGCGCCGCGTAACTCTCCTCGTCCGCCGGTTCCCAACCGACGACGATACTGACGCTAACCATGTTAAACGCCCAAGTCGCCTTCATTTGGATCGGCTTTTTCGGGAGGACGTCGCGGACGAGCGGGAGCGTTTTTTCCGCCGCCTCCGCCATTTTCGCCTGTAGTTCCGGCGTGTTTTCCGGAGCGTTCGCCAAGTCGTGCGCGGTCAAGTGGAACGACTCTTCCGGCAACGGCTCCGCGAGCATTTCGGGCGCGGCGGCGTAAAGCTTGTCCTGAACCGCTTTAAGGGAACGCTTGGCTTCGTCGTCCAACAGGAAAACGACGGTGTTCCCGAAAAACGGCAGGAGCTTACCGCTCGCGTCGACCTTTTTGACGAGGTTGGCGTTGGTCGTAAAGCCGCCGGTTTGCGGCAGGCTGTCGCTAATGTAATCCTTCAGGGTATTAATCATATTGAAACGTCTCCTTAATAAGCCGTTTGATTAGCCGCGGAAGTTCGAGCCCTCCGCGCGTCGCCTCCCATATCGCAAGACTCGGCGACGCTCTTTAATATAGCGCTTTCGCAAGCGGTTTTCAAGAAAAAAGCGCGGATTTTCAAAAAAAGTCGACTTTTTCCGCGACGCTTCGTCCAAAGCGCGCCGTCCCGACGGAAACGCTTGCGTCGCCGGACGTTGGGCGTCGCGGCGCCGCTCCCGTTGAAAAACGCTCGATAACACGCAAAATCAAAACCGTTCGTCGACGCGCTCGACCGCTCCGCGCTAAGACAGAATAACGCTCAAAAACAATTAAAATCAAACGAGCGGAGTTTCGGGGTTCGCGTCCTCGCCTTAATCGCTGTCATTAGGACGATTTTTGGCGGCGGCGCGCTTCCTCGGCGGCGTAACGCGCTATATCGTTAAACGACG
>JAZNJF010000410.1:0-1647 GCA_045577885.1 Thermoguttaceae bacterium
GGGCGGCGTCGAAATCGGGGTCGGACGCGGAGACGGCCAACGGGTTCGTCGGCGCGTAAAGCTCGTCGAAACGCCAAATTTCGCGCAATTCGAACGTTTTCGGATAACGTCGCGGCGGGATCGAGGCGGGCGTCGGTTCGCGGCGTTCCGACGCGACGCGGTATCGGTCGTTCGCGTCGGCGGCTTCGAGCGACTCGACGAAGCGTTTGACGGCGGCGTAATGCGCGTTGAAGTCGTCGTTGTAAAGGTCGCCGCCGTCGAGCGCGCGAACGAGGAGGCGTTGGAGCGCGACGAACGAAACCGGTTCGCGAACGTATTTTTGGACGATTCCTCGTTCGTCGAGGAGCGCGAGGGACGGAACGGCGGGGGGCGGGAAGTCGAACTCTCGAAGCGCGGCGCGGTCGAGTCGAAAGAGCGGAGCGGTCGCGCCTTTGGTTCCGTATTCGGCGCGGACGGCGTCGTCCGATTTTTCCGGCGGATCGAAGTTGACGGCGAGGAACGCGAGCCGGGCGTCGGCGGCGTTGTATTGCGCGACTTGCTCGAATTCTCGAAGCGCGCTTCCGGAGAGGGGCCCGGCGTTCGGCGCGTCGGCGGTCGAGGAGCCCCAAAAACAAACGAGCGTTTTTTTGCCGTCGTTGCGCGGGCCGCCGAGCGTCGCGTCGGAGAACCCGGAGACGAGCGCGCGAGCGCGAACCGGCGGGAACGGACGGCCGAGCGCCAAGAGTTCCGGCGGCAAAAAGCGGTCGACGACGCGAACGGCGCGCGTTTCGGCGTTCTGGGCGCTTTGCGAAGACGGCGCGTTTTCGGCGTTCGAGGCGCTTTGCGAAGACAGCGCGTTTTCGGCGTTCGGGGCGCTTTGCGAAGACGCGGCGCTTTGCGCGGTTGCGACGGTTTGAGCGTTTGAGACGCTTGGAACGGTCGGTTCGAGCGTCGACGAAAGCGCGTCGGTTTCCGGACGGGGCGAGACGTTCGGCTCGTTCGGGCGGCGCGGCGGTTCGCGGAAGCGGCTTAAATCGGTCGGCGCGACGGCGGAAAGAATTTGGTTGGGAAATTCAAGTCGCAACTCGGCGACGCGGTCGACTTCTTGCGGAACGGCGACCTGTTCGAGCGGAAAATCGAAACGGACGAGGCCTTTCGTTTCGCGGTCGAGCCAAAGGACGCGGACGCCCCCTTCGCCGTCGATTTCGACGCGATCGCAAGCGACGAGCGTTTCGGCGCCGGTCGACGGATCGACGAAGCGGAGGTATTCCGGGCGCAACAGCCGGGTTCGCGCGCCCTCCGGAACGAGCGTTCGGAGCGGGTCTTGCGCCAACGTTAAAATCGCTTGCGGCGGCGCCCAAAAGACGCTCGGCGAAACGCGCAAATCCATCGCTTTCGCGAGTTCCGAATCCGGGTAAAGCTCCTTGATCGAAGCGACGAGGAGCGGCGCCGGAAGTTCGAGCCGTCGACCGGCGCGGGCGTCGTCGAGGATTTCGGCGCGAATCGTTTCGCCGTCCGACCAAAGAACGCCGGAGCCGATTTCCATCCGAACGAAATTCGGTTTGGCGAACGCGAACGAACAGGGGACGCGGAGCGTTCGGCGGTCCTTTCCGGCGCCGTCGAAGTCGCAAACGATTTCGAAATAAGCGTCGTCGGCGTAAAATTTCG
>JAZNJF010000411.1:0-4046 GCA_045577885.1 Thermoguttaceae bacterium
CGTTTTGCCGACGTTGCGGTCGGGTCGCGGTTCGGGAGACGGCTCGCGGGGACGACGCGCTTTGTCGGTTTTGTTTGCGGAAGACGGGGGCGTTGAAATTCGCGTTCGACGAGGTTCGCCCGATGCATTTTTATCGGGGGACGACGCGGGCGCTCGTTTTGCAGTTGAAGCGAACGGTCGACCCGACGTTGGCGGAGATCGCGGCGCGTCTTTACGTCGAGTCGCGGCGGCGGGTTTTGGCGGCGTTTCGACCGGACGCGGTCGTTCCGGTTCCGATGAATTGGCGGCGACGGCTTTTGCGGAGCGTCAATTCGCCCGATCTTTTAGCGTCGGCGCTGGCGCGGGAGTTGGGCGTTCCTTGCTGGGCGAAGACGGTTCGCCGGGTCCGCGCGACGCCGCCGCAGTCGGCGGTCGATTGGGCGGCGCGCCGGGAGAACGTCGCGGGCGCGTTCGCGTTGAGCGGAGGAAAGGCCGACGGTTCGCTCGAACGCTTGAAGGGGAAACGGATTTTGCTCGTCGACGACGCGTTCACCAGCGGCGCGACGGCGAACGAAATCGCCGCGTTGCTGAAAGAGAGCGGCGGCGTCGAGGCGGTTTGCGTCGCGACGTTGGCTCGCGCCGGGTTGGGGAAAACGCGGCGATTTTGACGCTTCGGCGACTTGCGTAAAATAAGAGAAATTTAACGGGCGGCGCGAGCGGTCGCGTCTCCGTTTTTATCGACGGCTTTTCATTAATATTAATGAGAAACTTCAAGAAAGGAAAATCGAATGAAACTTGTCAATTTGGGCAAGCGAATCGCGGCGGCTCTTTGCGGCGTCGCGGCGGCGTTCGCGGCGTTTTCGACGTCGGCGACCGTTCAAGCGGCGGAAGAGGGCGAACTGCGCGCTCCTTGTTATCCGCTGATTACTTGCGACCCTTATTTTAGCGTTTGGTCGAACGTCGACGAACTGGCCGACGCGTTCCCGGTTCACTGGACCGGCCGCATTCACGCGCTGACGTCGTTCGTTCGCGTCGACGGCGAAAACTATCGCCTGATGGGCCGCCCGACCGAATTCGACAAAAACGCGAAAAAAGCGACGCAAAAATCGGTTTCCGTTCGCGCGACGAAAACCGTTTACTCGTTCGAAGCGGGCGCCGTCGAGCTGACGCTGACGTTCCGCCGAACGCCGCTGCCGAACGATTGGGACGTTTACTCGCGTCCGGCCGCTTACGTCGTTTGGACGGCCAAAGCGACCGACGGCAAAGAACATAACGTCGCGATTTATTACGACCAAACCGCCGAGCTTTGCGTCGACAATTCGAACCAAGAGATCGCCGCCGGGCGTTTGACGACCGAAAATCTCGACGTCCTCCGCTTCGGAACGACCGAGCAGCCGATTCTCGAGAAGAAGGGCGACAACCGCTGCATCGACTGGGGAAGCCTCTTCCTCGCGGTCGAAAAAGGGACGGCTAAAACCGCGCTCGCCGGACATATCGACGCCCGCGCCGCGTTCCTGAAAGACGGTTCGCTCCCGAGCGACGACAAACGCTTCCCGCGCCGCGCCAACGACGATTGGCCGGTGATGGCGGTCGCGCTCGACTGCGGCAAAGTCGGCGCCGACGCGGTCGAAAAGCGGATTATCGCCGCTTACGACGACGAGTACTCGATCGAATTTTTGGGCCAAAAATGCCGTCCGTATTGGCGCCGCGACGGGCTCGAAGCGCTCTCGATGCTCGAACTCGCGAACGCCGAATACGCCGACTTGACCGTCCGTTGCGACGCGTTCGACGCCGAGATGTTCGAACAAGCGGCCGCGGTCGGCGGGACGAAATACGCGTCCCTTTGCTCGATCGCTTACCCGCAAGCGGTCGCGGCGCACAAACTCGCCGTTTTGCCGAACGGAAAAGTTATTCTCGTTTCGAAAGAGAATTTCAGCAACGGTTGCGCGGCGACGGTCGACATCCTTTACCCGACGGCGCCGGTCTTCGCCGTTTACGACGCCGGGCTCCTGAAAGCGACGCTGACGCCGGTGCTCGAGTACGTCGCGAGCGGTCGTTGGAAGTTCCCGTTCTCGCCGCACGACGTCGGGACGTATCCGAAGCTGAACGGCCAAGTTTACGGCGGCGGCGAAAAGACCGAGGACAACCAAATGCCGGTCGAAGAGTCCGCGAACATGCTGATTATCGCCGACGTGATCGCGCGCCTCGACGGAAACGTCGAATACGTCGCCGAATATTGGGACATTCTTGAATCTTGGGCCGAATATCTCCTCGCCAAGGGGCTCGACCCGGAAAACCAACTTTGCACCGACGACTTCGCCGGGCACCTCGCGCACAACGCCAACCTCTCCGCGAAGGCGATCGTCGCGCTGGCTTGCTTCGCCGACCTCTGCGAACGGAACGAGAAACCGGAACTCGCGAAGAAATTCCGCGCCAAGGCCGAAGAGTTCGCCGTCGAATGGGTCAAGTTGGCCGACGGCGGCGACCGCTTCCTCCTCGCGTTCGACCGCAAGGATTCTTGGAGCCAAAAATACAACCTCGTTTGGGACAAACTCCTCGCGCTGAACCTCTTCCCGAAAGAAGTCGTCGCGAAGGAACTCGCCTATTACAAGACGAAAATGAACAAATACGGTCTTCCGCTCGACAATCGCGCCGATTACACCAAGCTCGACTGGGAACTTTGGACCGCGACGATGGCCGACTCCCGCGCCGAGTTCGACGCGTTGACCGCTCCGGTTTACGAGTTCGTCGACAATACGCCGAACCGCGTTCCGCTCTCCGACTGGTACTTCACGAGCGACGCGAAACAACGCGGCTTCCAAGCCCGCGCCGTCGTCGGCGGCGTCTTCATTAAGCTCTTGGAAAATAACGAGAAGCTGACGAAGTAACGCTCGCGGCGCTTAGCGTCGGATAAAACGAAAACGCTCGTTCGGTTCCTGGAGCCGGGTGGGCGTTTTTGTCGTTTTTAACGACTTTAAGGAAGCGAAAAAGGGGAAAAGCGCGCTCTTTTGGGCGGAAAACGAAAATTTTCGCCGATTTTCTAAAAAAAAGCGAAAAAAATACCGACGATGGCTAAGAAGATATTTTCGACCGACGCGTTCGCGAAAGTTTGTCGAGCGAAAACGCGTTTGGGTTTCGACGATAGAATAGAGAAACGAAAGGAGCTTTAAAATGAGAAACGAATCTTTTATCGACGGGATCGGTAAAATTCACTTCGCCGGCAACATGGTTCGCTTCGATTGCGTTACGTTGCAACCGAGCGCGGACGGCGAAAAACCGACGTCGGAAGAAGTTTTCCGCGTCGTGATGCCGCCGCAAGGTTTCTTGGCCGCGTTCAACAGCATGCAACAACTGATTGACAAACTCGTCGCCGCCGGCGTTCTTCGCAAGAACGACCAAGCGGCGATCGGCGAATGAGCCGAGCCGTCGACGGCGCTTTGAACGGCGGAAAGCGATCGGTTTCGCCGTTTAAACGTTAAAATCAAAAACGAGCGTTCGACGCGAGTCGACGCTCGTTTTGGCGTTTCTTGCGGACGTCGGAACCGAAACGGCGCGACGTCGGCGCGACGAAGCGGAAAAAACGTTAAAGTTGACCGCGTCGACGTTAAAAGAGCGAAGACGCGGCGTTTGGGGCGACTTTAACGACGACGGCGAATCGGGTTCGGCTTCGGCGCTTCTCGCGTCGGGGCGGTTTCGGCGGGCGTTTCGACTTGCGCTTCCGGTTCGGACGCGGGGGCGGCTTCCGGCGTTTCGGGCGTTTCGGCGTCGGCTTCCGACGGGGCGGCGTTCGTTCGCGTTTTTGTTTTCGCGTTCGAAACGTCGGGCGCGGCGGCGTTCGGGCGCGCTTCCCAAATCCAGCCGTTCGGTTGGAAGAGGAGGCCGCGACCGAAAATCGCGCAAGCGGCGAAAACCGCGTAAACGAGGAGCGCTTTGCCGAAGTTGCAGTCGAAGAAAATCAGCGCGCCGAACGAACCGACGATCGCGACCGGAATCAGCAACAGCGCCGCCGTCAAACCTTGACTGCCTAAAAACGCGACGAAAAGTTCGAAAACGATCCAAGAACCGCC
>JAZNJF010000412.1:0-3781 GCA_045577885.1 Thermoguttaceae bacterium
AGCGCGACCATCAGCGTCAGCCCGATCTGCGTAAAAAGGTTGACGTCGAGCCCGGCCGCCGCGACCGCCCCGAGCGCGCCCGAAACGCCGAGCGGGACCGCCGTCATTACAATCAGCGGCGCCGACCAACTCTCGTACTGCGCCGCCAACGCCAAAAAGCCGAAAAGCGTCGCCGCCGCGAAAATCCAATACACAACCGAACCGGTCTCCTTTTCTTGATACGACGCGCCGACCCAATCGATCGCAAACCCAATCGGCAAAAGGCGTTCCAGCGTTTCGAGCGTTCGCGTTCCTTCGCCGGTCGAGACGCCGGGCGCGAGGACGCCGGTCATAAAAATCGCCGGCGACATATTAAATCGGCTCAAATATCTTGGCGCCGCCGTTCTTTTCAACGTCGCGACGCTTTTCAGCGGAAGCGTTTCGCCGTCCGCCGCGACGACCGGCAAGTCGAGCGCCTCCTCTTCGTTTTGCCGAAACGCCCCGTCCGCTTGCGCGACGACGCGAAAAACTCGACCAAATCGGTTGAAATCGTTCACGTACGTCGACCCGAGAAGCGTTCGAAGGGTCGCGAAAAGTTCGTCCAAGTCGACGCCCATCCGCTTCGCCTTTTCGCGGTCGACGTCGAGAAAATATTTCGGCGACGCGGGGTTAAAAGAGGACGCGACCGTTAAAAACTCCCCGCTTTCGCTAGCTTTCGCCGTCAAAGTTTGCCCGGCTTCCCAAAGCGCGACCGAACCGGCGTCGCGCCGGTCGAGCAGTTCGAATTCGAGCCCGCCGGACGTCCCGACGCCTTGAATCGGCGGGGGCGAAAAAACGAGCGTTCGCGCTTCCGGAACGCGCCGCGCCAGCTCCGCCGTCAGCCGCGCCTTCAACGTTTCGGCGCTCTCCTCCGGCCCGCGCTCCTTCCAATCTTTCAGCGTCAAGACGGCCAACGCGAGATTCGGCGCCGCGACGCCTTCGATCATCGAGTACCCGCCGACCGCGATCGTTCCCTCGCCGCCCGGCGTTTCGCGCAAAATTCGTTCGATTTCACCCAGCGTCGCGTCCGTTCGTTCCGCCGACGCGCCGTCCGGAAGCCGAACGTCGACGAACAAAACGCCTTGATCTTCGTTCGGCAAAAAACCGGTCGGAAGCGTTCGGACGCCGAGTAAAAACGCCGCGATCGTCGCCCCCCAAAAGAGCGTTCCAAAAATCGGAAAACGCGTCGCAAACCTAAGCGCCCGCTCGTAAAGCGCCGCGAACGTCCCGAACGTCGCGTTAAAAAGCCCCAAAACGACAAAACGCGCCCAACCGCCAAGAAGCCAAAATTTCGCCCAATTTTTCCAACCCGCCCAACCGTTTTCTTTTCGCCGTTCGACGTCGGCGTTTCTCGCGCCGTTTGCCGAAAACGCCCCGTTTTCTTTCCCTCCGTTTTTTTCGCTCCCGTTTCTTTCGTCGAAATCGCTAATATCTGTAATATCGCCAATATCGGCAACATCGCCTAAACCGTCAAAACCGCTCTCGCCGTTTCCACCTCCGCTCTTTTCTTCGCTTGCCCCGCTCGCCCCGCTTTCCTCTCTTTTCAAAAAGAGCGCGCAAAGAGCCGGCGACAGGGTCAACGCGCAAATCGACGACAAAACGGTCGAACACGCGATCGTCAGCGCGAACTGCGAATACATCCGTCCGGTTGTTCCGCTAACGAACGTCGTCGGCAAAAAAACGGCGACGACGACGCAAGTGGTCGCGACGATCGGCCCGAAAACTTGCTTAATCGACCGTTTCGCCGCCTCGCGAGGCGTTAAATTCGGATTTTCCGCTAAAACCCGATTGGTATTTTCAACGACGACGATCGCGTCGTCGACGACGATCCCGACGGCCAACACTAATCCGAAAAGGGTCAGCGAGTTCAGCGAAAAGCCGAGCGCCGCCATCGGGCCGAAACAGCCGACGAGCGAAACCGGAAGCGTCGTCGCCGGAATCAGCGCCGCGCGCCAATCTTGCAAAAAGAAATAAACGACGCCGACGACGATTAAAACGGCGAAAATCAACGTCTCCTCCACTTCGTCGACCGCCGCCTTGACGAAGCGCGTCGAGTCGTACCCGACGACCAGCTCGAGCCCGTTTTCGTCGAGTTCCGGTTTCATCGCGTCGAGTTCGGCGCGCACTCGGTTCATCGTCGTCAACGCGTTCGCGCCCGGCGTTTGATAAATCGCGAGGGTCGCCGACGGAGAACCGTTAAAACGCGAAAATCTCGAATAATCGTACTTCCCCAACTCGACGCGAGCGACGTCGCGCAACTTCAAAACCCGTCCGTTCGCGTCGGTTCGAATCGCCGTTTCGCCGAATTCCTCCGGCGTTTCGAGCCGACCTCGCGTCGAGACGTTCAGCGTTTCGACCTGCCCTCGCGGAACCGGCTCCGCTCCGAGCGAACCGGCGGCGACCTGCGTATTTTGCGTTTGCAGCGCCCGCGCGACCTCTTGAACCGACACGTTCCGCAACGCCAGCAAATTCGGGTCGAGCCAAACGCGCATCCCGAAATCGCGCTCGTCCATCGGCGACGCGTCCCCGACGCCGGGTATCCGCGCCAACCGCTCCTCGATGAAAATCGTCGCGTAATTACTCAAATACAAGTCGTCGCGAGTCGGCTCCAAAGCGCGCCCGGCCTCGTCGAACCGCTCTTTTTCGCGCAACGAGCAGAGCGCGAGCAAGTTCGTCGACTTCTTTTTGACGACGACGCCGAGCCGCCGAACCTCTTCCGGCAAGCTCGGTTCGGCCAGCGCGACGCGGTTCTGCACAAAGACGGTCGCCATATTCGGGTCGGTTCCGACTTCGAAAAAGACGTTCAGCGAGTACGTCCCGTCGGCGCCGCACGTCGACGACATATAAATCGAACCGCCGACGCCGTTGACCTCCCGTTCGATCGGAATCGCGATCGACTCCGCGACCGTCTCCGCGTCGGCGCCGGGAAAACTCGCCCGCACATTGACGACCGGCGGCGTTACGTCCGGGAACTGCGCGACCGGCAACCGAACGAACGCGATCGCTCCGAGCGCGAAAATCGTCAGCGAAACGACCGTTGCGAAAATCGGTCGGTCGATAAAAAACCAAGAAAACATCGCTTTTTCTCCTTCGCCGCGACGAAACCTTTGCCCTTTTTACCTAATTCAACTTAACTTTCGCTCGCCGCAAACCTCGCGACGGTCGGTCGCTCCCGTTATTTTTTCCGCAAACCGCCCTTTTTTTAAAAACGGCGTTTCCGGCGCCGCCTTATTCTTCCGCGCGATCCGGTCAACCGGCGCCGTTTCGCTCTTTTAACAAGCCTTGTCTTCGACAAAATAGCTTTTTTTGTCAAAAAAGGGGGCAAATCGCGAAAAAAAACGCCTCCAAAAGGAAAATTGGGGTATTACAAAACGGACAAATAGTATATAATGAGGACGATTCCTTATCTTGGAGCCGACGCGCGGGAGTAAGACGCCCCGGTCGCCTCCGACGCTCGGCCCCGACGTCGACGCGCTTCCCCCCGCTTGCGGCGCCGGGCGGCTCGTCGTTCCGTCCGACGCGGCGTTCCGAATCGTTCGTTCGCTCGAACCTTCGAGTCGAACCGTTCGCGCCGACGCCGTCCCCGCCCGAGCCGCGACGATAAAAGAGCAAAAATCAACCGACCTTTGGAGGCGTTTAATGGCCAACTATTTTAGCGACAACCAAGACATTAAATTTCTTCTCGACTATTTCGACCTGAAAGAAATTGCGGCGATGCAAGAACGCGAAACGCCGAACGGCGACGCCGATTACGCTCCGCGCG
>JAZNJF010000413.1:0-9402 GCA_045577885.1 Thermoguttaceae bacterium
GCTACGATCCGACTTAGCAAACCGACGCTCCAACCGCAAACGACCGGCGCAAACCGACGCTCCAACCGCGAACGACCGGAGCAAGCGTTAATATTATAAAAGTTTCCGCGTTTTCCGCAAGCGGCGCCTTCGTCCGTTGGCGAAACTTGCTCGACTTTAACGGTTTTGCGGAAAAAAGCCCGCGTCGACGGCGAGATCGCGAACAAATTTCGGGGGAAACGCGTTTTCGTGGAGGTAAAAACTTGACAACGGCTAAAAATTCGGTTAAATTAACAGATAAGAGGCGCGCTTTGTCGAAATCGGCGAAAACGGCCGTCTCCGACGAAACGCGGCGCCGCGCTTCGTCGCCGTATTGGGCCATTCGGTCAACGCTCGAACAAAAAGGAGCCGAAGAGTGAGCGCGCTTTGGGGTATCGACAATCCGAATATCAAAATTCTCGACTGTTCCGTTCGCGACGGCGGACTCGTTAACGACCACCGCTTCAATTTGGAGTTCGTCCAAGCGGTTTATCGCGCTTGCGCCGCGGCCGGCGTCGACTATATGGAAGTCGGATACAAGAATTCGGACCGCATTTTCCCCCGCGACGCGAACGGCGCTTGGAAATATTGCGACGAAGACGACCTCCGCGCCGTCGTCGGCGAAAACCCGGCGCCCGGCTTGAAACTTAGCTGCATGATCGACGCGGAAAAATCGGACTGGAAAACCGCCGTCCTTCCGAAGGAAAAGAGCCCGCTCGATTTGATTCGCGTCGCGTTTTACGATTATCAAGTCGACGAAGCGGTCGCGATGATCGACGACGCCGCGCAAAAAGGATACGAAGTTTGCGCCAACCTGATGGCCGTTACCGCCGTCGACGAAAGCGTTATCGACCGCGTGTTGGAGCGTCTCGTCGAAACGCCGACCGGCACGATCGTCATCGTCGACAGTTTCGGCTCGCTGACGCCCGCGCAAACGGAATATTTGACGCAAAAGTACTTCCGCTTCGCCAACGCGGCGGGAAAAGAAGTCGGGATGCACGCGCACAACAACATGCAGTTGGCGTTCTCGAACACCCTTACGTCGGCTCGTTGCGGCGCGACGCGGTTGGACGCGTCGATCGGCGGGCTCGGTCGCGGCGCCGGAAACTGCCCGATGGAGCTCCTTTTGTCGGTCGTCAACGCGAAAAATTACCGCCTGCGTCCGATTATCGAATGTTTGGAAAACGCGCTCGTTCCGCTCCGTCGCGAAATCGAGTGGGGCCCGCTCCCGGAATATATGTTGACCGGCCAATTCAACCAACACCCGCGCGCCGCCATCGCCGCTCGCAAAGAACCGGAAACCCGCGACCGCTTCCTCGCGCTTTACGACCGTTTGCTCGAAAAAAGCGAAGAAGCGAAATAACGCGTCGCGCAACCGTTAAAACCGGCGCCGTTTAACGCCGTCGACGTTCGCTCGACGGCGCCAGTTTCGGCGTTTTTCCCAATTTTGCCCTTATTAATTACCAAGCGTTCGCGTCTTGGCGTCGACCGCGCGTTCGAGCCGTTTGACCGTCAAATTCGCCGCGCTTCCCTATTTACCCGTTTTATCAACCGAGCGAGAGCAACGTCGTGTCCCAATCGTCTCCCGAACAGAAGAAAAAGTTGATCGAGCCGCGCACCCTGAAAGGTTTCCGCGATTTCCTCCCCGAAGCGATGATTCCGCGCGAACGCCTGATCGAGCGCGTTACTAAAGTTTATCGAAATTACGGATTTTGCCCGATCGACACCCCGGTTCTCGAGTATTTGGAGATTCTCTCCGGCAAGGGAAGCGACGAAACCGACAAGCAGCTCTACCGCTTCAAAGACTCCGGCGGGCGCGAAGTCGGGATGCGTTTCGACTTGACCGTTCCGTTCGCTCGCTTCTCGGCGCAACACTTCGCGGAACTCGGCGTTCCGTTCAAGCGTTACCACTTGGCGAAAGTTTGGCGCGGCGAAAACACGCAAGCCGGGCGTTATCGCGAGTTTATGCAATGCGACTTCGACACGATCGGGACGACGAGCGTCGTTTCGGACGTCGAAACCGCCCTTGTTATTAACGACGTGATGGAGCGTACCGACCTGCGAACGGAAGACTCCTTCACGAAGTTCAAAATCCACCTCAACAGCCGCAAAATCTTGAACGGCGCGCTCGAAAAACTCGGGCTGAGCGACCGCGCCGTCCCGGTCTTGCGGGCCCTCGACAAGTTGGCGAAGGTCGGCCCGGACGCCGTCGTCAAGGAGATGACCGAAACCGCGTCGGCGACGGAAGAGCAAGGGCGCGCGATTCTCGAAATCGCCTCCGCGCAAGGTTCGAACGCCGAGATTTTGGCGCGTTTGGAAGCGTTGTTGGCCGGGAGCGAACTCGGGCTCGAAGGCGTCGCCGACTTGCGTCAAATCTTGGAATCGGTCGCGGCGGCGGGCGTTCCGGACGGTCGGTTCGTCTTGGACGTCTCGATCGCTCGCGGGCTCGACTATTACACCGGCGCGATTTTCGAAACGTTCCTCGACGACGCGCAAAAACTCGGAAGCGTTTGCAGCGGCGGACGTTACGACAACTTGGCGGAGCTTTACACGAAGCAAAAGTTGCCGGGCGTCGGCGCGTCGCTCGGTCTCGACCGCCTCTTCGCCGGGCTCGAAGAGTTGAACATGATTGAAAAAACGGCGGCGACGGTCGACGTGTTCCTCCCGATGTTCGACGCGGCGCTTTCGGTCGATTACGTTCGAATCGCGTCGGCTCTCCGCAAGCGCGGCGTCGGCGTCGAGCTTTACCCGGAAGCGAAAAAGCTCGGCCAACAGCTGAAATACGCCGACAAAAAAGGTTTCCGTTTCGCGCTGGTGATCGGCTCCGACGAAGCGGCGCGCGGCGTCGCCAACCTGAAAGACCTCAAATCGGGCGGCCAAGTCGAAGTTCCGCTCGACGCCGACGGGTTGACGGACGCGATCGACGCCGCGTTGAGCGGTCGCTAATCCCCCCGTTCCCCTATTTTCCCTGTTTTAGCGCCCGACGTCCGTTTCTTCTCCGCCGACGAAGCCGCGACGCCGGGCGAATCGCCTTGATTTTGCGCCGACGCGAGCGCCGTTCGATCCCGCCGACGCTTTTTGTCCCGACGAGAACGCTCCGATGAAACTTACGTTAGCCGAACCGCGCGGTTTTTGCTCCGGCGTCAACCGAGCGATCAACATTCTCGAAGACGTCGTTCGCAACGAAAAAGATCGTGTGTACGTTTATCATGAAATCGTGCACAACGCCTGGGTCGTTCGCGACTTTCAGCGTCGCGGCGTCGTTTTCGTCGAGTCGCTCGACGACGTTCCGGACGGCGCGCTCCTTCTTTTCTCGGCGCACGGGGTCTCGCCGCAGATTCGCGCCGAAGCGACGGCCCGCAAAATCCGCGCGATCGACGCGACCTGTCCGCTCGTTCACCGGATTCACCAGCAAGTCCGCGATTACGCCGACGCCGGGTACCGCGTTATCTTCATCGGCAAGCGCGGGCACGACGAAGTCGTCGGAACGCTCGGCGAAGCGCCGGACGCGACGACGCTCGTTTCGTCCCTCGACGAAATCGCGTCGCTCCCCGATTTCCCGCCGACGCAACGGATGACGTATTTAACGCAAACGACCCTCTCCGTTTCGCAAGCGGCGAAAATCGTCGACGCGCTTCGGGAGCGTTACCCGCAACTCGAAGACCCGAACGTCGAAGGCATTTGTTACGCGACCCAGAAACGCCAAGAAGTCGTTCGTCGTTTGGCTCCGGAACACGACCTCACTATCGTCGTCGGGAGCCTCAACAGTTCGAACTCGAAACGCTTGGCCGACGTTTCCCGCGAGGTCGGCGTCCCGGCTTATCTCGTCGACGGCGTCGAAGACCTTCCTTGGCACGCGTTGAAACCGGACTCCGCCGTCCTCATCACCGCCGGAGCGAGCGCGCCGGAGAGCGTTTTCCAAACTTGCGTCCATTTTTTGCGCGACGTTTGAGCGAGCGAACGCCCGAATTTACCGATCTTAACGGTTTTACCGCGACTGAATCGCCGGTCGAACTGTCAAAACGCGTTCTTTCGCCCGCCGCGTCCCTTCCGTTTTCCGTCTCTTTCGATTTCAGGAGCGATATTATGTCGACGCGACGCATTTCTTTCCTTGCGGCGGCGTTTTGCGCGTTTTCCGCAAATTTTGCCGATTCCAACGTTTTTAACGCCTCCGACGCCCCCCTTTTCGCCGTCGAACCGGTCGAAATCGCCGCGACGACGAACGCCGACCGGCTTCAAAATCCGCGTAAAAAGTTGATTCAGCTCGGTTGGGACATTCCGACGACCGACTATATGCGGCGGCATTGGGAGCAAATGGACGCGACCGAGCCGTTCGACGGTTTAATTTACGACCTCGCCGCGACGACCGCCGACGGGCGCCGGGTTTCGAGTCAGCGTCTTTTCGACGGCAAGCCTTGGAACCGCGCCGACTTCGACGCGGCGTTGGCCGACTTGCAAGCCTGCCAATTTAAGCGTTTGCGACATAATTTCATTCGAATCAACTTCCATCCCGGCGGGTTCGATTGGGCCGACGACGCCGGTTGGGACGCCGCTTCGAAGAACGCCGCGATCTGCGCCGAGATCGCCCGCGAAACGAACGGCGGGTTGTCGCTCGACTTCGAGTCGTACGGCGCTCAAATCTTCAAGTTCGACGCGAAATCGGGCCGCACGTTCGCCGAAACGAAGGCGCTCGCAAGAAAGCGCGGGAAGCAGTTCGGCGGCGCGATCGTCGCGGAGTATCCGAACGTCGTTCTCCTTTGCCTTTGGATGAACTCGATCAACTTTTACGCGGCGGACTCGGCGACCGCTTCCCCGGAGGCGGCGCTTTCGGGCGCGGGTTACGGGCTTCTTCCGGCGTTCATCGACGGTCTGCTCGACGCGGCGGCGCCGGAGACGACGTTCGTCGACGGTTGCGAAAACGGCTATTATATGAACGGCGTCCAAGAATACCAACGGGCGGCGCTCGACATGATTTCGGCGACCGGCCCGGGCGCGCGCCTCGTTTCGCCGGAAAATCGCGTCAAGTATCGAACGCAAGTTCAAGCGGGGTTCGGGTTCTATCTCGACATGTACTCGAACCCGCCGACGTCGAATTATTACCGCGGACCGGAGCCGGGCGAGACGCGCTTCGAGCGGTTGGCGGCGAACCTCCGCGCCGCTTGGGAGGCCGCCGACGAGTACGTTTGGGTTTACGGCGAGCAAAAGCGTTGGCGCCCGGTCGATTCGGAAGCGTCGCAATCTTGGGCGCCGAAAACGGAGCCGAAATCTTGGGAAAACGCGCTTCCCGGTTTGACCGCTCTTTTGAACGAACTTTCGGACCCGACCGGTTCGCTTCGGGAGGCGAGCGCCCGTTTCGCCGCCGACCCGAACGCGAAAAACTTGATCGCAAACGGCGATTTCTCGCAAGTTAACGCGAACGGAACGGTCGCCGATTGGGATACTTGGCGACTCGAAGAGACCGGCGGCGAGTTCCGAGCTCTCGACGGCGCGGCGGGAGCGTTCGGCGTTACGGACGGCTGTTACCTGCAAGCGACGCCGGTTAAACCGGGCGAACGGCTCTTTATCGCGGCGAAAGTCGCGACGAAGGGCGGCGTCGCGGCGACGCTCCGCGCTCGTTGGCAAACGGCGGACAAGAAATGGACGGCGGTCGCGCAAGACGTCGTTCTTTCCCCGGCGCCGGACGCGCAACCGGACGCCGACGGTCGCGTCGACGTTTTCGGTCGCGTTACGGTTCCGGAAAGCGCCGCGCTGTTGTCGCTTCTCCTCCTCTCGCACGGCTCCGACGAAAAGGGCGTCGCGACGTTCGACGACGTCCGCGTTTACGTCGACCCGCTCGACCCGTCGAAAGCGCAAGCCGACGCCGAGTAACCCGACGCCGAAGCGCAAGAAACCGCCGAGTAAAACTTCGCCGCTTTCCCAGTTCGCCCAATTTAACGCGAACCGCCCGCAAGAAACGCCAAGCGCGACGCTTCCCGCAAGAAACGTCGCGCTTTTTTTCGTTGCCGGTCAATTTTTCGCCGTCAAAACCGCCGCGAAACCGCGCCGCGACCGCTAATCCTTGCGCGCCAAAACGACGCGAACCCCGATTCGGCTCAGCCGAACCGTCGGCAGTTGACAGCTTCGAGCGGCGGAACGACCGCAACGAGCGTCAAGACTCCAAGCGCCGCCGCGCAACGCTCGATATTTCCCCGACTTCGGCCCCGTCGGGTTCGTTTGCGCCGCGACGCCGGACTTGTCGCGCCAAGTTTTATTCCAATCCCCGAGCCATTCGCAAACGTTCCCGCACATATCGAAAAGCCCCCAAGGGTTCGACGGGTAATTCCGAACCGGCGTCGTTCGCTCCAAGAAAACGCCCTCCGCGCCGTCGCCGAAATATCTTGTTCCGTCGCAGTTGGCGCGGTCGACGGCGAACGCGTCGCCCCAGTAAAACGCCGTCGTCGTTCCGGCTCGACAGGCGCGTTCCCATTCGGCCTCCCAAGGCAAGCGGAACTCGAACCCCGGCGGCGCGACGTTCGCCGCGTTCAACAGCTCCAAGAAATCTTGCGCGGCGAACCAAGAGACGGTCTCCGCCGGGTAATCGTCCCCCAACCGAAAGCGGCTCGGGTTCGTTCCGGTTATCGCTTTCCACATCCCTTGCGTTACCGGCGTTTCGAGCGTCCAAAAGCCGCGCGTCAACGTTACTTCGCGCTCTTGCTCGACGCCTTCGTCTTCCCGTCCGTCCTCGGTTCGCGGACTCCCCGCGATAAACGTTCCGGGCGGGCAATACCGAAACGGAAACTCGACGCCGGCGATTTCGAGCGTCGCCCGCGTCCCCGGCGCCGGATTCGACGCCCAAACGCCGTCGCCCGCGTTTCCGCCGTCCGACGTTGCGCAAGGCGCCGCGACGTCGCCGTTTAACGCTTCGACGCCGCCGAGCCGCGCCAAAAAGTCGCGCGTTTCGAACTTCAACCGCGAAAACGTCGCGAAATCGGAGCGCGGCGCCTTCGCGTCGAACAAAATCGACGCGATATTCTCCAACGTCGCCCAACCGGTCGCCAACTCGCCCCGTTGAATCGACGCCGACGCCGCCCCGAAACGCGCCGCGATTAAACGTTCGTTTTTCAAAAGAGAATACGAATCGACGAACGCCTCCTTCGCCAACTCCAAATAGCCCGCCCGACGCGATTCGTTCGCCGCGCTCGCCGCCAGTTCGAGAAAGCGCCGTCCCTTCCTAAGAAATTCGTTTTCAAGCGGTTCCGTCTTCGCGTCGAAAGACCGAATCGTTTCGTCGAGCGTTTGAAGCGCGTCGCGGGCGACGTCGGTTCGCGCCGCCAGTTCCGAGAAATCGGTCGCAATGTCGACCGTCGTTTCCGCGACGTTGCGCCGAACGCGCTCGAAGTCGACGCGGACTCCGGCGAGCGTCGTCGTTCGCGGCGCCGCGTCGCGCTTCTCCTCGAAGAGGAAATTCCCCAACGCCGTCGCCGTCCTAAAAAGGCGCTCGACCGCCGTTTCGCTCGCGTTCGGTTCCATCGCGTCGCTCCTTTGTTTCCGTTTTTCCCGCGTTTCGCGTTCCCCCGTTCGTTTTTAAACCGCTCGACGTTCGCCCGTTTCGCGTTCGCCCGCCCGCCGAGCCAACGCTAAACCTTGCGCGCTAAGACGATACGGAACCCGATCGTCATACACCGCGCCTCCGCGCCGCAACCCCATCGGGCGGCCGACCGGCAATCCTCGACCTGCCCCATCCAGCCGCCGCCGCGCGTTACCCGATATTTCCCCGATTCCGGCCCCGTCGGATCCGTTTGCGGCGCCGCGTCGTATTCGCCGTACCAATCCGCGACCCACTCGGCGACGTTCCCGCTCATATCGAAAAGCCCCCAAGGGTTCGCGTCGTAACGCCCGACCGCGGACGGCGCCGCGTCGCGATTCTGACAGCCGCCGCAATTAGCGCGGGCGTCGTCCCAAGCGTCGCCCCAATAATACGCCGTCGACGTTCCGGCCCGACACGCGTATTCCCATTCCGCCTCCCAGGGAAGACGAAACGCAAATCCCGTCGGCGCGACGTTTAGCCGCTCCAACGCCTCCAAAAACGCTTGACAATGCCACCAGCTGACGTTCTCGACCGGAAACCGTTTGCCAAACTTAAAAGCGCTCGGATTCGAACCGTCGACCGCCTTGTACATCCCTTGCGTTACCGGCGTTTCGAGCGTCCAAAAGCCGCGCGTCAACGTTACCTTATGCGGCGTCTCCCGAAACGCCCAAAATCCCGTTTCGCTCGCCGGGCTCCCCATCGTAAACGTTCCGGGCGGGCAGTATCGAAACGGAAACTCGACGCCGGCGATTTCCAGCGTTTTGCGCGTCCCCGCCGCCGGGTTCGCGTCCCAAGCGACGTTTTCGGTCCCAGCGTAACACATTGTCGTTCCTCCCGTTAAAACAACGCCGCGTCGTTGAAATCCGTTTCCGTTCGACCGTTCGCGACGCGGCGCCGGTCGCGGAATCGTCGTTTTAGGAAACCGGAGGCGATCGGTCAATTTTCGGTTTAAACTCCGCAAAAACACCGGGCGAAACGCGATTTTTCGCCGCTTTTCCGAAAAGCGCAAAAACGCGAAAAACGCTCCGTTTTCCTCAAAAAATAGACGCGAAGTAGACGCCAACAACGCGCTTATTTAAAAAACGACGCTAAGCGCAAACGTCGTTAAAAATGGACAAAACTAACGGAACGCAACCAACATTTTTGACCGCGACGCCCAATTTTGCGCTTGGGATTTAAAAAAATCTTCTTCTTTGGTAAAGAAGCAAGAAACCCCAACGATAATTTCGTTTGACTTTTTGCCCGTCGAGCAAAATTTCCGGCTCCGCGCCCGCTTTTTCGAACGCGCTAAATATTTTATTCGCCGCGATATTCGCAAGTATTCTCGCGCCTAATTTGTCGCAGATTTTGTCGGAGTAAAGAAGAAGCGGCTCCGGCGAGTCGCTTGCTTCAAGCCAAATTTGCTTGTGCGATTCTTCCGTCGCCGGGGCGAAAGAATTGAGAAGTCCGAGAACTCCGCCGACCGCCGCGCCCGCAAGCATACCGCCTGGCACGATAGAACCGAGTTCCGCCCCGTCGAAGGCGGTTTCGAGTATGCCGTCGCGACCGCAATATCCCGGCGCTCCGGGGAAAACGCGAGCGTTCGTATACAAAAGAACGCGAACCGCCGAACGATAATCGACAACGCGGTTTCCTTTAACGAGACCTCCGCGATAAAAAACGACGTCGCGTTCTCGAAAAACTTCGTCGCCGAACGACTCCGGGATTTGCGGCGGAACGGGCGGGAGCGGTTCGACCGTATTTTCTTCCGCTTGCGGTTCGCTTTCGCTCGGCTTTTCGGACGCGGCGGGCGATTCGACGGGAACGGAAGATTCGGC
>JAZNJF010000414.1:0-16777 GCA_045577885.1 Thermoguttaceae bacterium
CGCCGTCGCGTTTGCCGTCGCGGCGTTTTTTTTCGTTTGGCGCGTTAAAATGGAGAAAAAGCGTCGTCGAGGAGGTTTGACGGGACGAAATCGAACCGAACGGAGGGAGAAAGAAGAAAAAAAATTTTTTTTCGGGCGCAATTTGCTTGCAATCGGGCGTCGCGTTTGGTATAATTGCGAACGTTGCGAAACTGTTGGCGTCGCGTCGTTGGCGACGGACGTTAAAATGTTTCGAGTTTAACGAATGTAATGCCGCGAAGACGGCGATTTTCGATCTCGACTTCCCGCGGATGCGACGGGAAAAAGTTGCAAACCGACGAAACGCGCCCTTTTTCGGCGCAAGTTGGCGGAAAAGCGTCGAAAATCGCGCCGTCGAAACGGCTGACGACGAACGAACCGAATGGTCGGAGCGCGCCGCTCGAAACCCGTTGTTTGCGACGCGCCGCCGACGTCCGTTTGCGAAAGGAACGAACGATATGCAACGTCAATGGACCCGCCGCGACTTTATGGCGACGACCGCGCTCGGCGCCGTCGCCGCGACCGCGAATTTGAACGGTTTCTCGACCGCTCTCGCCGCCGAAGAATATAAAACGAAACTTCGCAGCGCCTTCATTCTCCCTAAGGTTGATCGCAAACGCTTCGAGCAACTCGCCGCGGTCGGGATCGAAGGCGTCGAAATTTCCGGTTGGGACGTCGACGTCGCCGCCGCTCGCGAAGGGCGCAAAATCGCCGAAGAAACCGGGATCAATATTCACTCGGTGATGCGCGGTTGGACGAACTTCAACAACCCGAACGCCGCGAAAGCCGACGTTGAATCGGTGAAGAAGGCTTTGGCCGCCGCCGCCGCGTTCGGCGCGACGGCGATTTTGCTTGTTCCGTGCCGCGTCGGCAATCCCGGTCCGAAACCTTGGGACTTCAAAATCGATTTCGACCCGAAAACCTTGATGGTGAAATCGGTTTGCGAAGGGGACAACGCGCCGTTCGCCGAATATATTAAGTTGCAAAACGAAGCGACCGACGCGACGTACCGTTGTATGGAAGAATTGATTCCGGTCGCCGAAGCGGAAGGCGTTACGATCGGTATCGAAAACGTTTGGAACAACCTGTGGTGCATGCCGAACTTTTACGCCGCGTTCGTTCGTTCCTTTGGGCACGAGCGCGTCAAGGCGTATTTCGACCTCGGCAATCACGTCAAATACGCGAAAACCGAAGATTGGCTTCGCGCTTGCGGTAAAGACTTGCTCGTCAAACTGCACATTAAAGACTTCAAAGTCGACAAGAGCAAGGGCGCGGGCGGCGACTTCGTTCCGATCGGGAAGGGCTCGGTCGACTGGAAGTCGGTGCGCGATTGCATCGAAGAAATCGGTTATAGCGGTTGGGTTACTCAAGAAGCCGGCGGTTACACCGACAAGAGTTACGCGCAAATCTTTGCGGACTTCTTCGCGGGCAAACCGTTCTCCGTTCAACCGGACGCGTGATGTTGCGAAAAATCAAACCGTTAACTTCGGCGTTTGACGAATAATCGCGAACGTCGACCCATTTTAACGGCGTAAAAAATAACGGCGCGGCGTTAGTCGAAGCGATTCGACGAACGTCGCTCCGTTTTTTCGTTAAATTCGGCGCCGTCGTTGCAACCGGATCGCGGTATAAGGAAGCGGAACGGCGAGCAAATTGAGGAAAGGCGGCCGACGAACGAACGACGAAAGCGGTTGGCGTTTGGGTCAAGCGACGGCGAACTCGGGGCGAACTCGGGGCGAACTCGGGGAGGAAAACGGGAGGAAAACGGGAGGAAAATCGGGGAGCTTCTTTAAACAAAAGGACGCGAGGAATCGCGACGCGGAGGCTGGCGTCGCGCCGCTTAGCGAAAGCGTTCAAGAAAGAAAAACGCCGCGCTTCTTGGAGAAACGCGGCGTTTTTATTTTCGCATAATGTTAAAATAGGCGAAATGTCGCCGATTTTAACGCGCGGCGGCTAAAACCGCCGTCGACGAAGGCGTCGATCAAGCGTCGTCGCGGGTGGTCGGAACGACCCAAACCTTCAACGAGGATTCGACTTCGTGGCCCAAGTAAATGCGGACGGCGTAGCGACCGAGTTCCTTGAGCGGACCGGTGAGGCGAACTTGGTCGGTCGAGATCGCGACGCCTTCGAGTTTGAGGGCGTGAACGATTTCGTCGGCGCCGACGGAACCGTAAAGTTGGCCTTCTTCGTTGGCGTTCGCTTCGATGCTGACCGTCTTTTCGGCGATGAGATCGGCGAGTTCGCGGAGACCGGCGAGGCGTTGTTTTTGGATTTCGAGCAGCATCGCCTTGTGTTTTTCAACCATACGGCGGTGGTGATCGGTCGCGAAGGTGGCGAGACCTTGCGGAAGCAGATAGTTTTTCGCGTAACCCGGTTTGACTTCGACGACGTCGCCTTGTTTGCCGAGGGAGTCGACCGATTGGATCAGAAGGAGTTGGATACCGCCGTTCGGGCCCTTCGGCAAACGTTTGCCGGTGCGGTAAGCGCTGCGAGCGCGTTTGTTGCGTTGTTGTTGCATGATTAAACCTGCTATATTTCCTATTTTATCTTATTTCCAATTTCTCAAGCGCCGAAAAACGCTTTTTTGTTGACCTCGACTCCGTTCTCGGTTAGAACGGAATATCGTCGCCGCCGTCTTGCGCGAAATCGTTGTAATAATCGCCGCCGGACGAACCGGAGTTCGACGCGTTGGAGCGTTGCGGTTGTTGGCGTTGGTACGACTGTTGATAGCCGCCCTGTTGGTACCCGCCTCCGCCTCCGCCGCCCTCGCCGCGAGAACCGAGAAGGACGGTGCGTTCCGCGACGACCTTCAATTTGGTTCGACGTTGGCCCTCTTGCTCCCAAGAGTCCATTTTCAGACGGCCTTCGACGAGGATTTGCGAACCCTTGCGGGTGTATTCGGCCAAGACTTCGGCGCTGCGTCCCCAAACGGTAACGTCGACGAAAGTCGCTTCTTCGATCCAATTGCCGTTCGCGTCTTTGCGGCGGTCGTTGACGGCGATACCGACGTCGAGGACGGACATGCCGCTGGGGATCGAACGAAGTTCCGGGTCGCGGGTCAGGTTGCCGACCAAAACGACTCTGTTGTAACTAGCCATATCGCTCGCCTTTCGTTAAACGGATTGCGCAAAAGCGCGGTTTTTCGGGAAAAACGTTCGGTCGGCGTCGTTGGGACGGGCCGAGCCGAAATTTCGGCGCGACGCGAAGAGCGTCGAGACGAAATTATTCTTCGTCTTCGGCGGTTTCTTCTTCGTAAACGTCGGCGGCCGGAGCGGCTTCTTCGGTCGCTTCTTCGCGTTGAGCCGGGCCGGCGAGCGCGTGTTCGACGAGAGCGTCTTCAAGGCGCGGGTCGATCGTTTGGATGAGGAAACGAATGACGTTCCCGTTGAGTTGGAATTGGCGATTCAACTCGACGAGTTTGTCGGTTTGCATGCGGAAATAGGTAAGCCAATAGGTTCCGCGGCGATGGTTTTTGATCGGGTAGGCGAGTTTGCGTTCTTCCCAAAGACGGCTGACGCGAACGACGCCGCCCAAGGACTCGATCGTTTTCGCGATTTGGCCGGAAACTTCTTCCGGATTACGGGCGTAGGCTTCGGAATTCAAAATGAACAAGCCGTCGTAAACGTGTTCCTGAGTCAATTTACTGCTCCTAATATATGGACGACTTCGAGAATCTCGGAAGTCGTTCTCGTCGCGCGGACGAGTTTATTTCATTTTTAACGGTCGTCGACGTTCAAAAAACGGCGAACGAACCTACCGTTGTTGGTGAAATCGGAAAAATCGGTTTAATTCGAACCTTTTTTCTTTTTCGCGTCGGCGTTGAAGAGGTTCATCGTCTCTTCGACTCCGTCGGCGACCCAGCGTTCGAGCGCGTCGGCGGCGGTTTTCAGCGCCAAGTCGACTTCGATACGCTCCTCTTTTCGGAAGGGCATTAACACGAAGTTGACGACTTGCTCTTGTGTCGCGGGACGACCGATTCCGACGCGAAGTCTTGCGAACTCTTGCGTTCCGAGTTTCGCGATCGCGTCTTTCAAGCCTTTTTGTCCGCCGGCCGATCCTTGCGACCGAACGCGAAGTTTCGCGACCGGGAGGTCGAGATCGTCGCAAACGACGATCAAATCCGCTTTCGGATCGAGCTTGTAATAACGAACGGCGGCGGCGATCGAGCTTCCGCTAAGGTTCATGTACGTCGTCGGACAAAGGAGGAGAACGTTTTTCCCTCCGATCCGAGCGTCGAGCGCGTCGCCTTGGAATTGGTTGCGCGGTTTGCCGGTCGCCCAACGCGACGCGAGTTCCGCGAGAACCATATACCCGATGTTGTGCCGCGTGTCGCGGTACTTCGAGCCGGGATTTCCTAAGCCGACGATGATTTTATCCGGTTTCATTTCGTTTTTCGGCGCCCTAAAGACCTTGAATAAAGTCTTGAGCATTGCGATAAACTCCCAGAATTGTTTCGACAATCAAGCGCGACTCGCGACGAAGCTCGCCGAAAGGCAAGGAGCGAGGCGCGAAAGCCGAATTATTCCGCTTCTTCTTCGTCGGCCTTTTTGCGACCGATGAGTTCCGGTTCCGCGCCTTCGACGGCTTCTTCGGCGGTTTCCGAAACTTCTTCTTGTTCGGAGCATTCGACGACGACCGCGTCGGCCGGGGTCAGCGCTTTCACGCCTTCCGGAAGAACGAGATCGGCGACGCGAACTTGTTGGTTGAAACCAAGTTCGTTGACGCTGACGGAAATGCGTTCCGGAGCGTTCGTCGGGTCGGCTTCGACTTCGAGACGGTAGAGAACTTGCTTAACGACGCCGCCTTCTTTAACGCCCGGCGCTTCGCCGCGAAGTTCGAGCGGGAGTTCGAGTTGAACGCGTTCGTTTTCGCTAACGCGGGTGAAGTCGACGTGAAGAACGACGTCGCCCCAAGTGTTCCATTGAACTTCTTTGATGAAGGCGCGTTCGTTGACGGCGCCCGCGAGGTTCACGAAACGGTTGCCGAGACGGATCGCGGCGTCGATTTGATCGGCCGGAACGGTCAGATTAATAACGTCTTTTTTGTGTCCGTAAAGAACAGCCGGGGTTTTGCCGCTTTCGCGAAGGCGACGATTTCGACGTTTGCCGACTTCTTCGCGGCGTTCGACCGATAAAGTCAAAAATTCGACCATGTATATTCCTCTTCGAGGTAAAAGCTACGCCGTTCGCCATCGAAAAACACGCGTTTTCGTACTCCGAACGGCCAATCTTTTGTGTGTAAAATAATATGTATTATTACTCGTTTCGATATTTTCACAAGCCCCCCTAGGCCCGTCTTTCAAAATTTTTTCGCTTTTTCTCAAATTTTTCGCCCAAAATTTTTTTCTTCGCGGCGTTGGAGAACATTGGGGCGCGCCAACAGGGCGAACGGTCGGAAAATAGGCGCAGATTAAAACGATCGTAGCGAATTTGACAACGGAAGGGGCGCGTCGATAAGAGATTAAGTTTTTTTAAGATTTTTTAGAAAAAAACGCGCTCGTTTGCGACCGGAGCGAACGTATAATCGGCGAAGGTTGACAAAACGCAGGGCGAAACGCGAGAAAGAACTCTTTATCGACGTTACAACGATAAAACTTTAACTTTTTTTCGCCGGTTTTTTATTTCGCCCGCTTGCGCGTCTCCCCCCTTTATGGTACAATACCAATGTTCCGGCCCCCGACGACGGTTAAATTTTTTCGAATCGCTTCGTCGAGCGGAAGAGCGCGCGATTTTTAAGCGTCGCCGCGACGTCGGAACGTCGCTAACAATATTTTGCGCAAAACGGCTTTTGCCGCTTAACGAACGCCCCCGTCGCGGAGCGCGAAGATACTTCCGAATTCCGATTGGTCGTCACCCAAGAAGTAGAATGCAAGTTCTCGTTGCAGGAATTCGGGTTTTCCAAGTCTTCGCGTTTCCGCGGCGGGTTTTTTTATCGGTCGCGTTGGCGCGCGACCGTTTGGCGTTGCCGACGGGAGCGCTTTACCTCGTCGTCGCGTTGGTAGAGTAGCGTTTTTCGCCGCTTCTTTCAAGCCCGGTTTTAAAATTTTCTCAACGTTTTCTCGACGCGCCCTTTTATAAGAAAATGGGCAAAATAAAGAGAATGAGCGAAGAATTCTTTTGATATTGAGCTTTTAAATTTAATATCGAGCGGCGGCTGAAAATTGTTGATTGCCGGGATGAAAAAATAGGCGGAATAAATCGTTTGAGTGGAATAACGAACGCGGGCGCGTTGAGCAAAATTTAACGAGGGAAGTAAGGATGTCGGACGAAGCGAGGAAATTTGAAGAAAAAAAGTCGCCGAAATTTTCGACCGAAGAGATGGAGCGAGCGTTTTTTTGGGCGAGAGATCGCGTCGCGGCGGCGGTCGCGGGGGGAACGGCGCCGAAGATAGACGGTTTGGGCGAATTGGCGAGGGCGCCGGTTCTAGGCGCTTTTGTTAGTTTAAAGAAACGGGGGCGTCTGCGTTCCTGTATGGGGGCGATGCGCGAAAGTATCGCTTGGGGCGTCGCGCTCGACTCCGCCGCCGTTTCGGCCGCGACGTCGGATCCGCGCTTTCCGCCTCTTTCGCCGGACGAGTTTTACGACCTCGATTTGGAAATTTGGGCGCTTGGGGGAATGCGGGCGCTTTCCGAGCGCGGCGTCGACCGGGTCGGCGCGATTCAAGTCGGGCGCGACGGACTCCAAATCGAAGGGCGGGGACGGCGCGGCCTCCTCTTGCCGAGCGTCGCGGTCGAGTTCGGCTGGAACGCGGAGCGTTTTTTAGAAGGCGTTTGCGAAAAAGCCGGGTTGGCGCGCGACGCTTGGGCGAGCGACGAAACGCGACTTTCCGCTTTCGAAGGCGTTTCGTTCAAGAAACCGTTCGTTTATTTAGCGAGTAAAAATCCGACGTTGGCGAAGATTGTCGCCGAGCGAAACGGGGCGAGCGGGGGAGGTTTTGCGGTTTGGGAGAACGGCGTAAATAAAGAAGACGCGGCAAAATCGGCGAGCGCGTCCCGTCCGACGTTTTCCTTTGCGCCCGGTTTTTTCCGTTGGAGCGTTCCGCAAACGCTCGCCGACAACGCTAAAAATAAGGGGAATGCGCAAAATAAAGGGGTTGACGAAAGAGGAACGGCGGTTGACGCGAGCGAAACGGTTCGCCCGGCGGCGGTCGCGGGACTTTTTTATCCGGCGACTCCGGCGGCGCGGGCGGCGTTAATCGACCAATTTGGGCGAACGACGCAAAATGAAGGAAACGCAGGGAATAACGCGATTAAGGGAAAACGCGAGTTTAGCGAGTTTATTGAGCTTGGGGGAACTGGCGAAGAGCGCGCGGTCGTCGAAGTTGGCAAAGTTGGCGAAGGAGCGGGGAATAGCGAAGTTAGACGACGTTGGAACGCGGCGCTCGTCCCGCACGCCGGTTGGATTTATTCCGGTCGTTTGGCGGCGGAGACGTTAAAACGGGTTGAAATTCCGGAAACGGTCGTCGTTTTCGCGCCGAAACACCGAGCGGAAGGGGCCGATTTCGCCGTCATGCCCGCCGAACGTTGGGACGTCGGGGGCGGGGAGAGCGTTTCGAGCGATCCCGATTTTGCCGAACGTTTCGTCGCGGCGGTTCCCCCGTTCCGCAAGGACGCCGTCGCGCATCGCCGAGAACACGCGGTCGAAACGCTCGTTCCGTTCATCGCTCGGCGCAATCCGCAAGCGAAGGTCGTCGGGGCGCTGATCGGGCGAGCGACGGTCGACGAATTGACCGCGGCGGCCGCAAAATTTGCCGAGTTTCTCCAAAATGAAGCGGAAAAGGGGCGAAACGCGCCGTTGATTTTGATTTCAAGCGATATGAATCATTTTTCGAACGACGAAACGACCCGTCGACTCGACGCGCTTGCCCTCGACGCCCTCGAATCGCTTGACCCAAGGCGCCTCTTAGAGACGGTTCGGCGCGAAAAAATCTCGATGTGCGGCGTCTTGCCCGCGTTTTTCGTTTTGTCGGCGTTGCGTAAAATCGGCAAATTGGGTAAAGCAGAGAAGGTTGGGTACGCGACGAGCGGCGATTCGAGCGGCGATCGAGAGCGCGTCGTCGGGTACGCCGGTTATCTTTTCGGATGAAACGGCGCTTTGCGTCGTCGGGGGCGCCGGGCGTCTTTACGAGTGAAACGGTGTTTTGCGAAGATTGCGACGTTTGCTCCGTTTAGGAAAGTAGGCCGGTTTGGCGAAATTGGGACGACGGGCGAAAACGCGTTTGCTTTAACGGCGTTCGAGCGGCGCTTTCGACGGTCGCGTCGCAAAAACGTTTGACGTCGGCGCCGCGGTCCTCTATAATGAAGCGCGGCGGTCGACGGCGAGCGTTGTTTTTGTCGGTTTTAACGATTTTGCCGGCTTGTCGGTTGGCTTTTAGGCGTTTTGAGTCGCGAAAGCGACCGCGGTTGAGAAGGAGAAAAAATGCGTTTTTCGGCGATTTTGTCATTATTATTAATAGGGGGCGTTTGCGGCGGCGTTTCGACGTCGGTTTTGCCGTCGATTTCCGCGACGGTTCGAGCGCAAGAAAACGGAGAAAAGGGGAAGAATAGAGAGAGCGGGGGAAACGGGGCGTCGGCGGCGGTTGCGTCGACGAACGAAGAACCGGCTAACGCGGCGACGAACGGTTCGGCGGACGCTTTAACGAAAGAGAGCGTTCCGGCGCGGCGCGACGTTGAAACGGTCGTTCCGGCGTCGGACGAGCGGGCTCCGGCGGGGGCCTCGATCGCGTTCGAGAAGCGGACCGGGGCGTTCCTCGGCGCCGATTGGCTCGCCGATTTCGCGACGCCGCCGCGCGAGTTTCGACCGCTGCAAATCGTTCACGGGCAAGATTTGACCGATATTAAGACGGTCGAATATTACCGCGATCAATGCGGGCTCGGCGGGTTGGTCGTCAACGTCGGCGGGGCGGGGTACGTTCGCGAACAGGCGAACTGGGACCGCTTCGTCGCCGGGCTCCAAAACGTCAAAGACGCCGGGATGCGCGCTTGGATTTACGACGAAGACGGGTACCCGAGCCTTAGCGCCGGGGGCGTCGTGATGGAGGGGCGGCCGGAGCTTTGCTCGCGCGAGTTGGCGTTCGACCGCGCCGCCGCCGAGCCGTTCGTCGTTCGCGACTGTTACGAGTTCACCCATTCGAGCAACAACGTTTTCGCCGCGCGGAAGTACCCGAATCCGCTGAATCGAGCGGCGACCGAGCGGTTCCTCGACGTTACGCATCGCCGGTACCGCGCCGAAATCGCGCCGGAATTGTTCGATTACGTCGAGGCGTTTTTCACCGACGAACCGTCGATGATGGCGGTCAATCTCGGCGAAATCCAAGAGGATATTCGGCGCGGCGTCCGAACGCTCGACCCGCTCGACCCGAACAAAAAGAAACTGCCGGTCGTTCCTTGGTGCGACGACTTGGAAGAGCGGTACCGCGAAAAATACGGCGCCGAGTTGCGCCCGAATTTGCGCTCGCTCTTCGAAGGCGATTCCGACGTCGACCGCGCCGTCCGCCGCAACTTTTGGTCGCTCGTCGGCGAACTCGACGTCGAACGATTTTACAAGCCGTTGCAGTATTTTTGTCGCGAAAATAAGGGCGGCCCGGTCGCGTCCGGTCATACGCTTTACGAGGAAAATATCGCCTTGCACGTTCCGCTCGACGGGAACAAGTTGGCGGTCTTGAAGACGTTCGACTTGCCGGGGCTCGATATGTTGAACTCCGACCCGCACGCCTATTTTTGGGGGTGTTGGCTCGCGGCGGCGTTTCCGGCGTCGGCGGCGGAGTTTATCGGTCAACGTCGGGTGATGACGGAAGTTTGCGACTTTTCGCAGATTCACGCCGGACATAGAAAGCCTTGCGATTTGCCGATGATGGAGGCGACCGCGTCTTGGCAAGCGGCGTTCGGCGTTACGGAATATACGCTTTATTACGGTATTAACGGCGGCGAAAAGGCGCCGGAGCGGAACGAAGCGTCGCACCGCGATTATTGCCGATACGTCGGGCGGTTGAACGCCGTTTTGCGCGACGCGGCGCCGGTTCGACCGGTTTTGCTTTACTATCCGATCGAGGAATTGCAAGCCGAATATCGTCCGGTCGCCGAAAAATTTGAAATCGCGACGCAAAATGAGAAAACGCGGCAGATTTTCGACTCGTTCAACCAACTCGGCGAGGCGCTTTCGCGGGCGCAAATTTCGTTTTACGTCGTCGACCGCGCGACTTTGCGGAGTTTGACGAAAAATCCGGAGAACGCCGAGGAGGCGGCGCGGCTGGCCGGGAAGTTTAAGGGCGTTATTTTCCCGCGTTGGTCGGAAAAAATCGAGTACGACTGGGCCGACCCGAACTTCCGCGAGCTTTGGATCGCGGACGAAAATCCGATTTGTCGTTGGGAACAGATTCGACCCGCGACCGCCGACTTCGCCGGGGAACGCCTCGTCGCGGAACCGGCGAACCCGGATTTGATCGCCGGGACGTTCGAGCGGGAAGGGCGGACGATTTTCGTCGTTTCGAACCCGACGACGAACGATTGGCGCGGTTCGTTCCGCTTGGCCGGGGCGGAAGGCGTCGAGTTCGCGTCGGAGCGTTGGACGGCGCTCGACCCGAAAACCGGGGCGGTCGAGACCTTCGCGACCGACGACGGCGCGTTTCCGGCGGAGTTGGCCGGTCGACGAACGCTGATTTTTGTTTCGCCGGTTAAAAAATGAACGCCGTTTCCCGCGTTGGAAACGAATTCTGGCGGCGTTAAAATTGGCGCGGTCTGCGTTAATTAATGTCGGCGAACGAAGAAGCGGAGAAAATTTTGCGTTTTCGACAAAAATTTTGCGAAAAATGGGCGCGTCGGCGATTTTTTCCCTTGGCGGCGCGCTTCGACGGCGTATAATTGAGAATAGTTCGATTTCGTTTTGCCGAAAAAACGCAAAATTTTTTCTCCGGGGGCGAACTGGGTTCGACCGGGCGGGCGAAGCGTGAGTTGCGCGTCGAGGTTGATCGGTGGGCCTCGTTAAAAGCCGATTAAAAATTTCAATTGCCAACAATCAAGTGGCTCTGGCCGCCTAAGAACAGGCGACCCCGGGTTTGACGCTTCGCCGAAGAGCTGAAAAACCTGGTCGATAATTTCGGATCGTCGCTCGTCGCGCCGAACACGCGAGCGGTTAAATTTGGCTTTCGGATCGTTCCTGAGAAACCGTCGTCGATAAGGGGTCGAGGGGATTAAATTTTAAAGAATCGACTATGCGCGTAGACGCTCTCGTAGAGACGTCGCGGGACGCGGGTTCAATTCCCGCCGCCTCCACTGATCGAACGTCGAAAGTTTTTTCGGCGCAATTTTGAAAGAAACGTCGTCCCAGCGGCGTTTCTTTTTTTATTTCTTGACGTCGACTTTGTCGGTTGCGTCGGCAAGGGGGATTTTAACGGCGGCGTCGGAACGGAAATGTTGAACGACGGCGCTTGGACAAGTTAGGTAAGGAGGAGGCGCCCGGTGAAGGGGGGAAAATTTCGTTGGGCGGCGAGACTTGGAACGCCGACCGGCGGGGATTGCGCTTGACGCGTCGAGCCGAATTTTGGTAAAATAGGAGAACGGTCGTTCGTTGCGACCGGAATAGTTTGCGCGTTTTGCCTGTTTGCTCCTTGCGATGAAGAAATTTTTGCGAAATTTTGCCGATTACGCGGTTTATTTGCTCGTTCGCGTCGTCATTTGCGTCGCGCAGTGTCTTTCGCTCGACGTTTGCCGTCGCGGCGCCGAGATTTTGGCGTTTCTTTTTACCGACGTGTTGAAGGCGCGCGGGCGACTTTTGGAAACGAATTTATCGAAAGCGTTTCCGGAATCGACGAAAAAAGAGCGACGCGAGGAAATTCGGCGGATGTGGACGCATCTTTTCTTGATGGCGGCGGAGGTCGCGCACGCGCCGCGGGAGCTGCACGAGTTAAACTGGTGGAAATCGGTAAAATTGGAAAACCCGTATTGGATGCTAAACGCGCTTCTCGACGACCGCCCGTTGATTTTAATTACCGGACATTTCGGGAATTTTGAGATGGGCGGCTATATTTTGGGGCTTTTAGGGTATCCGACGTTTTCCGTCGCGCGGCGTCTCGATAATCCGTATTTGAACGATTTTATCGGCGAATTTCGCGGTCAAACGGGACAGTTTCTCATCGATAAAAACGAGGGGTACGAAGAAATTCTCGACGTCTTGCGCAACAAGGGGACGATGGCGTTTTTGGCCGACCAGTCCGCCGGGCGCAAAGGGGCTTGGATCGACTTTTTCGGGCGGCCCGCGTCGGCGTTTAAGGCGCCGGCGTTGCTTAGCGTGCAGTACGACGCGCCGATGTTGGTTTGCTCTGCGACGCGCGACGACGACAAACCGATGCATTTCACGTTAAAACATATCGATTGCGTCGATCCTCGCGATTTGCCGGAGGGAATGCGGACGATTCAGCAGATGACGCAGTGGCACGCGTCGGCGTTGGAAGGAGAAATTCGCCGCCAACCGGATCAATATTGGTGGCTGCACAACCGCTGGAAGACGTACGGGCGCAATTTCGATAAAAAGTAAAAAGGCGTCGAGAAAAAACGACGACGGCGCCGACGCTGTTTTGGATGTGTAAGAACGCTAAATAAAGGGGTGTTGGACGGCGGCGCGACGAGATTTTCGCGGCGTCGAAGAAAATCGAGAAAATTTTAAAAAAGCCCCTTGCGCGTTTCGGGTTTTATGGTAAGATATGAAGCGTTGAGGGGAAATGAAAGTTTGCCTCTTAACGGCAAGCCCTGATAGCTCAGTTGGTAGAGCAAGCGGCTGTTAACCGCTGGGTCCTAGGTTCGAGTCCTAGTTGGGGCGCTTAAAACGAAAAACTCCGTTCTTTTGAGCGGAGTTTTTTTATTTCTTGACGTTTTCGCGCAAGCGACGGGGCGGACGTTGCGGACGAGTTGGGCCGCCGTTTGGGGACGAGCGTTGCGGACAGCCTCGCGGGGTGTTTTTCGACGTTCGGGCGCGAACGACGGCGAGCTTCTGGGAGATTAAAAAGGAAGACAAGTCGGGCCGCGTTCGAGGGCGTCGCAAAAGAGGGCGCGACGTGAAAACGGCGAAAACGAGCGAGCGCGAACCGGTTTTGGGATTTTTTGACGTCAACCGTCGAAACGCTCGGCAAAAGCGCGTCGCGGCGTTCGCAAAAAAAGTTGGAAAAAATTTGAAAAAAGGGCTTGCGGTTTCGCGTTCTTCGGTTATAATCTCTCTTGTTGTTGGGGACGAAAGTCCTTCGCTAACGGCAAGCCCTGATAGCTCAGTTGGTAGAGCAAGCGGCTGTTAACAGATGGGTCCTAGGTTCGAGTCCTAGTTGGGGCGCTAAAATTTGAAACTCCGTTCTCTTGAGCGGAGTTTTTTTATTTCTTGACGGTTTGCGCTTCGGAAACGCGGGGAAACGCCGGGATTGGCGCCGCCGTTCATCTGACGAAAAATGCGGGGAAAGGCCGAGAAACGCCGGGGGACTTGCGCTTGAATCGGCTTTTCGACTCTCGGCGAAAACGACGCGGCGCGAAAATCTTTTTGGCTCTTTGTTAAAAACGCCGTCGACGAGCGGAAGAAACGCGGAGCGAAACGGCGCGGCCGAAGTGAAACGGGAAGAGCGCGAAAAAACGCCGTTTCTCGTCGAAAAAGGACGAAAAACGGCGTTCGACGGTTAATCTTAGCTGCGCTTACTTGGAAGCGTCGCGGAATTGGTTAAGACGCGGCGACTTTAACGCTTCTCGAAGACCGGTTCGAGAACCATGACGTCCTCCGAAGCGAGCGTCGCGGTCAGTTTGCGGTCTTTCAGCTCGAACGTCTTGCCCGAAACGCGGTCGACGAACGCTTGTACGCGGTCAAAATAGGAGTGGCGGAAGGCGATTTCGAACGTCTTTTCCTCTTGCGAGTCGTTGAAAACGGTAAAATAGAGCGACTTTGCGGGCGCCGGTTTCGCCCAAGGCGTCGGTTGCGGACGGTTTTCGGGATAGGGGACGAACTTGCCGAACCGCTCGACGTAAACCTTTTCGTCGCTCGACGTCGCGCCGGTTCGCGCCTCCCAACCGGCCTCCGCGACCGCTTTACAGAGCGGCATATACTTCTTGAAAAGCGGACGGTCGCGCTCGTAAAGCTCCGGATTCGAGAAATAATGCTTCGTCGACGCGTCGGCGCTGAAAAAGCCGGGGAACATCCCGTACGCGAGCGAACGCTTCATAAACTTTTCGACGTAATCGGCGCCGAATTTGTCGAAATCGGTGTTCATTAGGAAACAGTACGGTTTTCCGTAACAGAGCGCGCGGCGGTACAGGAGATCGGCGTCGCTCATCGGCGACCAACGGTCGTTCCAGTTCCAGTTCGTTTCCGTCCCGACGACGTCGAGTTGCGGAACGAGCCAGAAAAATTGGCCCGGCGTCGAGTTCGCCATCGCCAGCCGTCCCCGCGCGTGAACGTCTTTCGCGATTTTTTCGACGTATTCGAAGGCGATCAGGCCGCGATAAATCGCCGGACGCTTCGTTTTCGCGTCGAAAACGAGGGGCGTCCGCATTCCGGCGAAGTGCGAGCGGTCGAAGTCGAGGAGCGCGGTAACGTAACCTTCGCTCGAGTCGATATATTCGCCGTCGAGACCCGGGCGCGACTGCGCGGCGGCGAACTGCTCCGGCGTTCGCGGAAGCGAAACGGACGACGGCGGAAGCGCGGGGCCGTAAAGGTCGTCGGCGATTTTTTCGTTCCACTTCGTCTCGAAACCGCCGAGCGACGGGACTTTCGCGTCGCCCAGTTTGCCTTCTTTCGCTAATTTCACTAAGCCGGGCGCGTCGTTGAGGCTCCAAACGGCGCCGTCGCACCAGGGCGTGTCAAGGAAAATCGCGCAAAATCGACCGTCGCGGTCGCGATGCCCGCTCGTTAAGAGGGTTTGCGCGGCGGCGTTCCCGTCGGCGGCCAACTTTTTCGCCAATTCGAGCGCGGCGTCGACCGTTTTCGGCGTTTCTTTCGGAAGCGACTGCCACCAGGTCATCGGCTCGGTGTAACGGAAGGTCGTAACGCCGACGGAATCGTCGTAAGCGATTTCGTCGTTTCCTTCTTTGAATTGGAAGCCAAAATCCTCTTGGTTCGGGACTTTAGAGATCGGCGCGAACGGCATCCAGTTCCCTTGATTCGGCGCGCGAACGACGAACGCCTCCGGAAACTTTTGGCGGTAGGCGTCGAGGAGCCCGCGGAAGGCGTCGGTCTTGCCGACAAGTTGGGCGCCCAGAGGAGCGAAGCGAAGTTCGGCGGTCGGCTTTTCCGGCGTCAGCGCGACGTCGAAAGCGATATAAAGTTCGCGCGACGCGGCGTTGAACGCGATTCGATAAAACGCCGGATAGTTCGGGTCGACGCCGAGTCCGATCGCGTTCGTCTCGCTCGTCGGGCCGCCGAGCCTGCCGGGCGCAAGGACGCCGCCGATCGGATAATGCGAAAGGCGACCGCCGCCGATTTCCGGAACCGAACGCGCCGCGATAAACTCGCCGTCGCCGACGATCGGGCGCGAACGTCGCGGGTCGTCCAGCCAAACAAAAGGCGGCGTTTTTTCTGTCGACGGCTCGTATTGGAAATCGGGAACGCTAATTGAATAAATAAGCGTTAACGCGCGGTCGACGGGGGCGAGATTTTCCAAAACGAACGTTTCAAATCCGTATTTGTCAAAACGCCGAGCAACGCGGACGCCGTCGACTTCGCCGCCGTTATTGCCGACGCGCAAGAAATCGCCGTTTTTCGCGACGTCGCGAAGCAAGACGCTCGAGTCGACGATTTTTGGATAAGGCCCGCGAAGCGTCGCGCCCGTTTGAGCGTCGCGCTCGACCGGAACGCCGTCGAAGAGGTAAAAGGCGTTCGAGAGCTTCATTTCGCGGAGTTCGAGGTCGCGGAACGACGCTTTGCCGGAACGGTTGCGGAAAAGACCGTAAAAGGTTAACGATTTGATCGGTTTTTCCGGGAAAATCGCGACGCGCTCTTGCGTCCAGTCGGAATCGCCGGTCGCGAACGGCGCGGTTTGGCCCCAAAGCATTTGACCGTCGGCGTATTCGAGGTCGATATAAAGGGAATAATCGTTACCGACCGAACCGCCGACGTTCTCGGCGCGGCTCCAACCGGTCGCGACGATCGGCGCGGCGGTCGTTTGGTTGAGAACGTAACGTCGCGCGACGCCGAACGCTTTGTCGGTCGCCTCGCCGGCGTCGCAGACGTAAACGCCGTCGGTTTCGACGAAACCTTCGTTGTACGGGTGAACGCCGATCGGCTCGACGACTTGCATCGCGTCGAGTTTGTCGAGATTAATGACTTTTTTCGCGATTTCCGGTTTCGACGCGGTTGGCTCGGCGGCGTCGGCGGAAAGCGGGAGGAAAAACGTCGCGGCGGCGCAACACGCGGCGAAAAGCGTCGCGCCTTTTCGGAAATTTTGTCGCATCGGACGGCCTCTTGGGGAAGAAAGAAGGGGGGAATGGGGGAAATGGGAAGCGCGGGTAAAAAATAAAGGCGAACGCTTCGCAACGTTCGCCTTGGTCGTCGGCCTCCCAACCGTCTGCGACGGCGGCGATTCGAAACCGCGCCGTCGGAATCCGATTTATTGGATGGAAAACGTCGGTTCGAGACCGACCGAAATAAATTGGAAAAGGGACGTTCGGCGAGAAGGTCGACGAACGTTTTCCTTAAAAAGACCCGAAGCGGGCGCGCCGAACGCTCGACGCGCCGCTGAAAATCGAGTCGAAAATCATTTAACGCGGTTCGACGGGGTCTTCGAGTTTTGACGGCTC
>JAZNJF010000415.1:0-3945 GCA_045577885.1 Thermoguttaceae bacterium
TTCCCTTGGACGGCGATGGCGGCGACCCGCGTCGGGCGTCCGGATTTGGCGGTCGAAATGCTCCTTAACGACTCGCCGCGCAACGTTTACGACGAACGCGGCGTCAACCTCGGCGGGCCTTGCCCTTATCTCCCCGGAAACGGCGGGCTCCTTTACGCCGTCGCGGCGATGTGCGCCGGCTTCGATTCGGAAGCGGACGCCGCGGTCGACCCGGCGAAACGTCCCGCGCCCCCGACGTCCGGCGACTCCGGCCCCGGTTTCCCGGAAGGTTGGTCGGTCAAATGGGAAAATTTGAAACCGGCGCTTTAATCTGATTTTGCGTTAAACGCCGTTTTTCAACTCAAAACGCTCGACGATTTCCGGTTTCCTCCGGTTCGCCGAGCGTTTTTTTGCGTCTCCCGTCCAAAGAGCCGAGCAAGCGCGGCCGCCGCCCTTTCGCCGAGCGTTTCGACGTTGGACGCCCCGCGCTTTTTCCTATTCCCCCTCTTTTTCTTATTCCTTGCATCTTAAATCTTTTGCGCCGTCGTTTCTGTTCCCCTATTTCCCCCCCGTTTCTTACTTATCCTTATCTATCGCGCCCGTTTCGCCGCGACCGACCGTTAACCGCGCCGCCGCCGAGCGCGCCTCAAACCGCGACGCGCCTCCGTTAACCGTCCGTTAGCCGTCCTTTTCTTCTCTTTTTTCTTCTTTTCTCTCTTAATTTTCGCCGTCGCGCCGCTCTTATCGATCGACGTATCTAAAACGCCGCGCCGTTTTTAGCATTTCGTCAAAAAATTAAAAAAACGAAAGAATTGGAGCAAAACTCGCAAGATTCCGCCTCTTAGTAACAAACCAAGAACGTCAACTTAACCCAACGACAAGTTTTCCAATATCGACGCTTAACCGTCTAATTTAACGCAAAAGCTAAAACAACAAAAAACAAATCTTAACCCAATTTTCATTTGATCGCCGACGCGCCATTTGAAGAATTTTCGTTCCAAACAAAGCATTTTACTTAATCTTCCATTTTTAACCCCCAAATCGGACGCGACGCAATCGTCGCCCTCCCCGACGCGCCGTTTATTGCAACAGATATCCTTAGTTTCAACGGAAAGAGACTCGTCGCCATGTCCATTTTACTCGCGCTGATTTTCGGCGTTTTCTCGGGCGAAATCAAGTCGCGTCAAACCAACGCTCGACGCTAACCGCCCGCCGCCGACTTTAAAACACGACGTTCGTCAACAAACAAAGGAGACCAAGTTATGTTGCTTCTCATTATCGCGCTCGTCGTTCGTTTCCTCTTCCGCTAATCGCGAGGCGACCGTTTCCCGCGGTCGCCTCGACGCGGCGGAGCCAAACGAATAACGACGCGCCCCCCAAAACGCCCTTTAACCGTTCCGCCAACGTTTCCTCAACGCTCCACCAAGGTTTCCGCTTCCCTTTTCGCCCCAATTCAGAAAGGACGCCCCGCCATGTCGACTTTATTAGCGATCGTTTACGCCCTTTACTTCGGCGACTGAACCGCGCCGCGCCCGGCGAATCGCGACTTCGTTTATCGCAACGTCAAACGAGTCGAGACGCTTCGCCTTTTGGCGCGTCGCGCTTTTACTATTCCCTCTATTCTGCGCCGCTTGCGTTTTCTTCGCTTCCCGCTTTTTTTCTTCTCCTTTCGCCGTTTGCGCACTTTGCGCTTTTTACGCGTCCCTCCGTCCCCTATTTCCCCTTTCTTTTCTATTTTGTTTATCCCTTCGTCGGTTCTTCGCGCTTCTTTTCTCCTGTTCCTTTCTCCAATTTTTTCCTTCGCCTCCTTTGCGTTTCTTTTTTCCGCAAACGCGCTTCCGTTTTTCCTTCCCATTTCCCCTATTTTTACTTCGTCCCCTCTTTTTTTTCTTTTTTTTAGAAAAAAGATATTTTTTCTTACTAATTTTCTTTTGTTTGCTATCTTAGAGGCAAAGGAACGAGAGTTCGCTTGACGGAAAGTTTTAAGACCTGACGTCGTTTTGGTTCGAGCGCCGACGCCGGAGCGGAAACGCTTCGACGAAAAGCGCGAAAACCGGAACGTCGCCGGGAAGTCCGAGGTCTTCCCCTTGGAGTCTTAAAGCGAACAAAAATCCGTTCAAGGATTCAGAGCCAAATTTTAAGACGAAAAACGTCGCAGGTTTATCAAGAGTTTAGCGCTCAGCGAGAAAATCGCAACGTTTTTCACGCGTCGCCGACGACGCCCGGGGCCGAGGTGAAGCTCCGATCGGCGTCGATTATCCGGTTTTGGTCTTTTACGACCGCCCGGCGTTCGGTTTAGAGAGGCAAATATCTTTTCCTCTTGAGGGCGTTGGCCGTCTTTCCAATATTTTTGGGGAAAGCGGACCTTCGAACGTAGCGAGAGTATCGCCGCGCGACGCGAGGCTCAAAACACCTTCGTGAAAACAAGTAAGAAAGAAGAATTAAGAACGAAAATCGTCGACGGCGAGCAGGCGTCAAACCAACGCTTGCTTCCGTTAGGCGCAGGTAAAAGGCGAAACCGTCGACGCGTTAATTTTTTTCGCTTCGTTCGCCTCCTTTCGACAAGCCGCGAAGGACAGTCCAGTTGTTAGCTACCTCGCAAGGCCCCGGCGGCGTCCTTTAACGCTCTTCGTTTCAACGGAGGGCGCGGCCGCAAGCGCGGGAATTAATCGGTCGGTTCCGGTTCGCCGGTTCCGAAATTCGGCGGGTTTCCGTCGAAAGGCGAGTTTTCCGCCGTTGCGCGTCGGGAACGTTTCGACGTTCCCAGCGAAACGGCGGAGGATTTTAGCAGCCCGAGGCCGTCAAAAAAACGAGCGCGGATAGACGTTTTTTTCGTCGTTCGACGCGATTTTCGCAACGTTTTCGTTCGCAAAAATCGTTTTAGAACGCCGAAATCGCCGCGTTTCGCGACGGCAGATTCCCTTCAAGGGGCGGCGCGACCGTTCGTTTCCATTCGGCTTTTGTCGAACGCGAATCGAAAACGGTCGCCGTTCGCCCGAGATTTAGCCTTCCGCGAAAGAGAGCGATCTCTTTCCCCGCCCGACGCGTCAAGGGCGGCAAGCGAAATCTCGTTCCTTTTTGCCTATTTTGACGCCGTTTACGCGTTCGCTTTTCGACCGACGCTTTAATTTTTAAATGTCGTTCGCTTTATCGAATCGCGTCGCGCCAATCCGCGGCGGCGTCCTATTTCGCAAGAAATTAAACGCAAAATCAACGCTTTTCCAACGTAAAAGCGACAAGAATACAATTAATCGAAAAGGAAATCAAAATGGCTAAAACCGTCCAAACGACCTTCACCAAACAAAAACGTCAACTTGCAAAAGCGAACGCCCTCATCGGAACGATTCGCGCCCAAGAAACGCGAACGCAACGTTTCGACGCCGACGAACGGCTCGAAACGGAAGAGCGAACGGCGTATCTCGTCGACGCGCCGGAAAATATCGCGTCGCAAGTCGTCGAAATTATCGCCGACGTCGTCCGCCAACACGGCGCGCGGCAACGGGCGAACTCCGTCTCGAAGGGGCGCTTCGAGTTTTGCGGGATCGAAGCCGACCTAACCGTCCCGCAACTTCGCGCGCTTCAAGACGCGCAAACGACGCTCGCCGCGCTCGTCGACAAACTGCCGGTCGAGAACAAACGGCGGATTCCGAACGGCGAAATCGACGGTCGTCCGGCGTTCTTCTCGCCGTTCGTCAAAACGCTCGGCCAAAAGACGCGTTACGTCCCGTTTGAAGAGGTTTCGACGACCCGCGTCCGCACTTACGAGGAGAAATACGACGTTCTCCTTTACAAAACGCGGACGGTCGAGATCGATTACGGCCTCCCGACGGCGACGATCGCCCGACTAAAAACGCTCGTCGAAGACCTCGCGACCGCGATTCAAGTCGCGATCGACGAAGCGAACGCGCAAGCTCGGGAAGAAGACGCGCTCCTGAACGACGTCGCGGCGAAAATTCTCGCCGAGTT
>JAZNJF010000416.1:0-8754 GCA_045577885.1 Thermoguttaceae bacterium
AGCCATGTCGTTCTGTGAGCCAAGGAGTTGGCACAATAATTTGTCTTCCTAAGAC
Organism: Thermoguttaceae bacterium; assembly: GCA_045577885.1. Classification (GTDB taxonomy): domain Bacteria; phylum Planctomycetota; class Planctomycetia; order Pirellulales; family Thermoguttaceae; genus RUG369. The sequence continues at coordinate 56 of JAZNJF010000416.1, forward strand.
CGCTTGGCCTCCGACTTGATTCGTTTGGCGACGCGGGCGGACGCGGCCGAGTTGCAAGCGATTTACGCGCATTACGTCGAGAATACGACCGTTTCGTTCGAGTACGAAGCGCCGAGCGTCGCGGAGATGGAGCGTCGAATCGCGGAGATCGAGGGCGTTTATCCGTTTTTGGTTTGCGTCGTCGAAAGCGAACGCGGCGAAGATAGGAAAGACGGGGGAAACGCGGAGGTTTCGCCGGTCGCGCCGAACGGCGAAGCGGAAAAAGCGTCGCCGGTTGCGTCGGGCGGAGAAGAAAAGAAGGGCGCTTCGGTCGCGTTGGATAGCGAACGCGAAGAAAAAGCGCAAGATTTTCCGTCGGCGACGAAGAGGCAAAATAGCGAAGCGCGGGAAGTTTTGCCGCCGCGAGTTGACGTCGTCGATAGAAAAAGCGTTGAAAACGAAGGCGGCGAGCGAATCGTCGGGTACGCGCTGGCGCATCGAGCGTTCGAACGAGCGGCGTATTCTTGGACGGCGGAAACGAGCGTTTACGTCGACCGAAACTGGCGTCGACGCGGGGTTGGCGAGGCGCTGTATTCGGCGTTGATCGCGATTTTGGAGGCGCAGGGCGTTCGGACGCTTTACGCGGTCGTCGTCGCGGAAAACAAAGCGAGCGTTGAATTTCATCGACGCGCCGGATATCTGGAATTCGCGACGTTTAAGGATTCCGGTTGGAAATTCGAACGCTGGCTCGACGTCGTTTGGCTCGAGCGAACGCTCGGCGTCTGGCGCGCCGACGAGGCGAGAAAAGCGGAAAAGAGCGGGGAAAATAAAACGTCGGAAGAGACGGCGGAAGCGGCGGCAAGAGGTCGAGCGTCGAATCCCGCGCCGTCGCCGATTCGACCGCTCGCCGAGCTGCCGTCGGAACGCTTAGCGGAAATTTGCGCCGCCGCTTCTCTAAAATTTGCGGAGACCGTCGAAGAGCGATCCGTTTTTTTGCCCCCTCCTACTTGACAAAAAAATATAGGGCGGTAATATTGAGTTTGTGCCCTTGTCTAGTGAAATTACCGAGTAAATAAGGACGCTTTTTGCCGTTTGTCGCGTTTATGACGATTGCGCGACGGCGTTTGAATTTGCGTTGCAAACGAACGGTCGGGAAAACTTGCCGTAGCGCGGCGCAAACTAAAACTTAAGCGACGGAATTACTTAAGCTCCTGAATTACCGAAAAGATCGTTTTTGACGGTTGCGACGATCGGCGCTTGAAAAACGGGCGGTCGCGACCGTTGGATCGACGCTTAAGCGCGGCGCCTTGAACGATTGAGAAAAGTCCGGCAAATTTTTGCGTTTCAAAGTAAAGTGAAGAGTTGAAAAGAGCGAGCTATATGTACAAACGCTTTGTAAAACGTGCGATCGATATTGGCCTTGCCTTTATTGGCGTGGTCGTTTTGTGCGTTCCGATGGCGCTGATCGCGCTGGCGATTAAGTTGGATTCTAAAGGCCCGATCCTTTTCAAGCAAAAACGCGTCGGCTTGCATAAAAAAGACTTTATGATACTGAAATTCCGCACGATGCGAATTGACACGCCGCGCAACGTGCCGACTTTTGCATTGAACGATCCGGAAAAATGGATTACTCGAGTCGGCGGATTCTTGCGCAAAACGTCGTTGGACGAGTTGCCGCAGATTTTTAACATTTTAGCGGGGCAGATGAGCGTTATCGGACCGCGGCCGGTTATTCTGAACGAAGTCGATTTAATTAACGAGCGCGATAAATACGGCGCGAACGACGTGTTGCCGGGGATTACCGGTTGGGCGCAAATTAACGGTCGCGACGAGTTGCGTTTTGAAACAAAGGCGAGGTTGGACGGCGAATACGTTCAACGAATGAGCTTTTGGTTCGACTGCAAATGTTTCTTCGCGACGATTGTAAAAGTTTTGCGCAAAGACGGCGTCGTCGAAGGGAACGTCGACGAGGAGCAAGGCGAGGGCGAAGAAAACGTCGAAAAGCGCGGCGATAGCGTCGCGGCGTAGCGTCGTCGGACGCCGATAAACGCGGCGTTTGTCTTAATTGTCGTCCGAATTCCGGCGGGGCGAGAGCAAGAGGGCGCGCGTTCTATCGCAAAATTGAAAATTGCGTCTAATTGCGTCGGCTTTAAAAAAATCGAACGTCGCTTATTGGGAACTTGTCGAAAGTTTTGAGAAAACGGAAGCGCGAGCGGAAGACGCCATGAGCAAAGTTTTATTTTTAGTTAATCACGAAATCGCTATTTATTACTTTCGTCTTGAAATAGTCGAGCGTTTGTTGGCCGACGGACAACAAGTTCTTATTTCGTCGCCGCCCGGCGAGTTGATTGAAAAATTGAAGGCGATGGGGTGCGAGCATCACCCGATCAGTCTTGAGCGGCACGGAACGAATCCGATTCGCGATTTTATCTTAATCCAAAAGTACAAACGACTTTTGAAGAAAACGAAGCCGGACGTTGTTTTTTCGTTTACAATCAAGCCGAATATTTACGGCGCGATCGCTTGTCGATCGCGAAATATTCCGTGCGTCGTTAATATTACCGGTTTAGGGACGGCTATCGAATACCCGGGGATCGTGCAGAAAATCGGCGTTTTGTTGTATAAATACGCTTTTACGAAAGTGAAGCGCGTCTTCTTTCAAAACGAGGAAAACCGCCGCTTTTTTGTCGAACGAAATATCGCGGTGAACGCGCACGAGCTTCTTCCCGGTTCCGGCGTTAATTTGCAACGTTTCGCGCCGCTGGAATACCCGTCCGACGAGACGATCGAGTTTGTTTTTATCGCTCGGATTATGAAGGAAAAGGGGATCGATCAGTATCTCGAGGCGGCGGAGCGTATTCGCGCAAAGTATCCGCAGACGCGTTTTCACATTTGCGGTTTTTGCGAACAGGCGTACGAGGAAAAGCTGAAAGATTTAACCGATAAGGGCGTCGTCGTTTATCACGGTATGGTGCGCGACGTTAAGCCGATTTTGGAGCGCGTGCATTGCGTCGTTCACCCGACCTACTATCCCGAGGGGCTCTCCAACGTCCTTTTGGAGGGCGCCGCGACCGCGCGACCTCTCATTACCACCGATCGCGCCGGGTGTCGCGAGGTCATCGACGACGGCGTTAACGGTTTCGTGGTGAAACAGAAGGATTCCGCCGACTTGATCGAAAAGATTGAGAAATTTCTGGCTTTGCCTTGGGAAAAGCGTCGAGACATGGGCCTCGCCGGGCGCGCTAAGGTGGAGCGCGAGTTCGACCGACAAATCGTCGTTGATAAGTATAGTAGAATTGTCGACGAGTTTTGCGGAGAAAATAGAGGGGATTGAAGCAACGACGAGGCGGGCGTTTATTCTTGCGCGAACGCGTTTAACGTTGCGCGGTCGGCGTTGGGGCGAACGTCGTTAAAGGGTCGTTATTGACGCTCTTGGGCAGATAGTCGCCGTAATGATATTTTAAAACGTCGTTGAAAGAATTAAAAGGTTAAACGGTGTCGAAGGCAGAAGCTCCTATTAGAGTGTTGCAAATGATCGGCGGACTGAATATTGGCGGTTCGCAGACAATGATTTTGAATTTATACAAGGCCGTTGACCGTAGCAAGGTTCAATTTGATTTTGTTCTCGATCGCTCGGAAGCGTCGTTTTGGGAGTTGGTTCCGGTCGTCCGGGAATTGGGGGCGAGAATTTATACCGTTCCCACTTTTAAAGGAACGAACGTTTTGGAAGTGAGAAAGGCTTGGAACGCTTTATTTAAAGAGTGCGTCGAGCATCGCGTTTTTCACTCGCACGTCCGTAGTTACGCGTCGCTTTATTTGCCGATCGCTCGTAAACACGGCCTGAAAACGATCGTTCATTCGCACAGCACTAGCAACGGCGGAAAAAAAATCGCGGCCTTGGCAAAGGCTGCGCTCCAGTATCCTTTGCGTTTTCAAGCGGATTATTTTTTTGGTTGTTCCGAGGAAGCCGGAAAGTGGCTGTTCGGCGAGAAAACCCTTAAAAACGGTCGCTATTATATGGTGGCGAATTCTATCGCGACCGCGCGTTATCGTTTTAATCCGGAAGCGCGAAGCGCGTATCGTAAAGAATTGGGGATTAACGACGACGCTTTCGTATGCCTTCACGTCGGGCGATTGTGCGAGCCGAAAAATCACGCGTTTTTGTTGGACGTTTTTGGCGAACTTCAGAAGAAAAATCCGAATTCAATACTCTTGATCGTCGGCGAAGGCGATTATCGAGAAAGAATTCAGACAAAAATCGCCGAGTTGGGATTGGGAAATAAGGCGATTATGCTGGGCGCGCGGCAGGACGTGGCTAATTTGATGTCGACGGCGGATTGCATGCTCTATCCTTCTTTGTGGGAAGGGTTGCCGATGGCGCTTGTCGAAGCGCAGGCCGCCGGGTTGCCTTGTTATGCGTCCGACACGATTACTCGGGACGTGAATCTTTCGCCGCTGATCAAATATTTGCCGATCGACAAAGGCGTCGCGCCTTGGCTGGAAAGCGTCGGCATGAAGGCGGGCGAACGCGTCGACGTAAGCGATAAATTGATTGCCGCGGGATTCGACGTCGAGCATACGGCGAAATGGTTGACCGAGTTCTATTTGGATCTTAATCGTCAAGCGAAGCGGCGAAGTTCCTAAGCGCGATAATTCATTTGAACGCGTTAACCGTTGGAGCGTTTGGCGCGTCGTGTGAGATAACAAGTAACGCAAACGCGCCGTCTGCTGTTGAGAGTAAAATAAATGAACGCCGTTGCGAAGCGCTAAAAGGAAGGGCGCGTTTTACGATGAAAAGATTGTTGTGTATTGTCGGCGGTATGAACGCCGGCGGCGCGGAGACGCAATTGATGAAGATTTATCGAGCGTTGGATAGGACGAAGTATCAAATGGACTTCGCCGTAACGCTCGATGCGCCCGGTTTTTACGACGAAGAAATTAGAGCGATGGGCGGGAGAATCTTTCATATCGCGCCCAAAAGCAAGAAACCTTGGAAAAATTTCAACGACGTTAGAAAACTGGTAAAACGCGAACGTTACTATTATGTCTTGCGCACGTCGGAACACGCGCTTTCGGCTTTGGAGTTGTTCGCGGCGAGGTTGGGCGGGGCCAAAAAGCGCGTTTACCGTTCGTCTAACAGTCGAGTCGGTTCCGCGAGGAGCGCGTCGGCCTATTTGCATAGGCTTTGCCGATTTATGCCGAAGCGTTTCGCGAACGCGCGTATCGCGCCGTCGACGGAGGCGGCCGAGTTTATGTTCGGCAAAGGATGCGTCGACAAGGGAAAGGCGACGCTTCTGCACAACGCGATCGATTTGTCGGTTTTTACTTACGACGAGACGGCTCGACAAAAAATTCGCAATGAATTGGGAATTTCGGAAGAAAAATTGATTCTAGGACATGTTGGGAGATTTTCGGAGCAGAAAAATCATCTTTTTTTGATTGAAGTATTTAAAAAAATTTGCGAACAGACCCCGAACGCAATTTTGCTTCTCGTCGGGGCCGGTTCGCTTAAAGAGCGGGTTGAGCGTAGAGCGGAAGAACTTGGCGTGCGGAACTCCGTTATCTTTACCGGGGTGCGTTCCGACGTGCCCGCGTTGTTGGCGGCGATGGACGTTTTTGTGTTTCCGTCTTTTTACGAAGGAATGCCGAACACGGTGATCGAAGCCCAGGCGACGGGACTTCCTTGCGTTGTTTCGGATACGATCACGAGAGAGGCGAACGTCGCCGATTTGGTGAAATTTTTACCCCTTTCTAGCGCGGACAAGTGGGCCGAGGAAATTTTACAATGCGTACGCGCGCCGCGAGGCGAGATGAAGGACGTTTTTATTGATAAGCGCTACGGTATTCAAGGCGTCGCCGATGAGTTTGTAAAATTGGTTTTCGAAAATTAAGAGTTAAATATGACGACGATTGCGCGCGGTAATACTTTTTTTCAATATTTAGGCCTATTTTGCCTTACCCTATTGTTTGTTTGCTTTACATTGTTTAATCAATATCTGTGGGGAAAATTCGTTTTTCTTGCTATTATTTTGTTTTTTTTCGTCGCCGGTATCGTAATGCGTAAGGGGCGGTTGAATTTTCGCTTCGACGCGTTTCAGCGTTTTACTCTTCTCTTTATTGCTTTCGGCTTTTACACGACGACGTGGTCGGCGCTGCCGGGCGAAACACTTAGTATGATGAGAATGATCGCCTTGTCTACGGTAGGGGCGAGTATCGTTTATTGGTTTTACTGGGGGAACAACATTGACATATTCCTTACTTCGTTAAAATGGGCCGGATATTTTATAGCGATTTATACGATTTTTTTCCTTGGCTTCGACGCTGTTAAAGAGGCGGGCGCGGAGGGAGAACGTATGAGCAGCCAGGCGATTACCAATACCAATGCTATTGGCGTGCAAATTGCTTTGTCGTGTATGATTCATTTTTGGCAGATTCTAAATAGAAAAAGTCGTTTATCGACGCTGATCTTGATGCTCCCAGCTTTTTATGTCTTGGCGGCAACCCAAAGTCGAACGGCATTTTTATCTTTATTTTTGGGAATATTAGGTCTGTATGCGATGAGAGAGGCCAATAAAGGAAATTTGCTTAAAACAGTCGTGTCGATACTTGTTTTAATATTGTTGGGAATTGCTATAATTTATTTGGCCTCTAAGTTAACAATGTTTCAGGGCTTTTTTTCTCGGATGACGGGAACGGTTAATCTGTTAACAGGCGAAGGAAAGGTTGATTATTCTACTAATGAACGGCATTTTATGATTCAATTAGGGTGGGAATATTTCCTAAAGAACCCTATGGGAGGTATTGGAATAGCTTGTTCAAAGGCGATTACATGGGAACATTTAGGATTTGAAACATATTTACATAATAATTTTATTGAGATGTTGAGTTGCGGAGGAATTTTAGGTTTTATATTTTATTACGCGATTTATGTATATTTGTTCGTGTGCTTGGCGAAATACAAGAATAACGACGCCCAATATTATTACATATTTGGCGTTGTGTGGTTAACATTGATGTTCTTAGGGGATATTGCTACGATTTCATATTCGTCGAAAAAGCAGATATTTTATTTAATGATACATTGTTTAAATGTAGAGTATCTAAAAAGCAAAAAAAATATGCGCGAGGTTTATGATGAGCGTCAAAACTTCCTTTATTAAATTGTTAAAACTGATTTTTGATAAAGATTATCGCTTCATTGTCCTTTCTAATAAGCGTTTGTTTAATTATTGGACGGATGAAAAGTATTTAAAACGTAAATTTAAGGCTTGCGTAGGAAAAGAACTTAATCTGGCGAATCCGCAAACGTTCAACGAAAAACTTCAGTGGCTGAAACTATATGATCGTAAGCCGATTTATACGACGATGGTCGACAAATACGCGGTGAAGCAATACGTCGCGGAACAAATCGGCGAGGGGTATATTATCCCGACGCTGGGCGTTTGGGACCGATTCGACGATATCGATTTCGACGCGTTGCCCGATCAATTCGTCCTTAAATGCACGCACGACAGCGGCGGTTTGGTTATTTGCCGCGACAAAAGCCAATTGAATAAAGCCGCCGCGAAAGCGAAAATTGAAAAGTTTTTGAAGCGCGAATTCTTTTGGGTGCATCGCGAATGGCCGTATAAAAACGTCAAACCGCGGATTATCGCCGAACAGTATATGGAAGATTCGAAAACGGCGGAGTTGCGCGATTATAAGTTTTTTTGTTTTGACGGCGTCGTTAAAGCTTTGTTTGTGGCAACGGAGCGGCAAAAGGCGGGAGAAGAAGTGAAATTTGATTTCTTCGATCCTAACTTTAATCGTTTGCCGATCCGACAGGGACATCCAAATGCGAAATTTCTACCGGAAAAACCGGAAAAACTTGATGAAATGATTCGTTTGGCAGAAAGTCTTTCGAAAGGGATAGCTCACGTTCGCGTCGATTTTTACGAAGTCAACGGTAAAGTTTATTTTGGCGAATTGACCTTTTCGCATTTTGCCGGTTTAGTGCCGTTTGAACCAGAAGAATGGGATTATACGTTGGGCGACTGGATTCAACTTCCCGAAAAAACATGTTAAAAGGTGAAAGCGGAAAGTCGTAATTGCGGTTGAATAGGCGACGATAAAATCAACGCGAGAGGAATTGCCGCCGCGACTGGAACTAGAACAGCTTGAAGGTATTGAGAAAGAGATCTTGGCAAGATAAAAGATAGGATTGGCTGGAAACAGGAGGAATTATTTATTAGCTTTTTCCGAATTTTGTTTTTCTAAATTCGGGAAAAGCTATATGTTGTTTCTCCTTAATATAGCGCGATACTGTTTTATAAATAAAAATATGAACGTTGCCAAAAGTTTGTTAATTATGTTAACCGCGCGATGTGCCGCGAATCATTGTTGATTAGAATTGTAGAGTTTTCGTTTGACGTAAAAAAATAAAATTTGCGTCGATGTGGATAAAGCGAATAATGCAAAACGAAAGCGAAACTGTAAAACCTAACGAACTGGGGAAAAAAATCGCGCGAGCGACGAAGTGGGCGAGCATAACGGAGCTTGTTGCAAAAATAATCGCTCCCTTGGTCATCATTGTCTTAGCGAGGTTGTTGGCGCCGGAAGCGTTCGGCGTCGTCGCGACGATTACGATGGTGATTAGTTTCGCGGAAATTTTCACCGACGCCGGTTTTCAAAAGTATTTGATTCAACACGAATATAAAGACAAAAAAGAGTTGGATCAAGGT
>JAZNJF010000417.1:0-2910 GCA_045577885.1 Thermoguttaceae bacterium
CGATTTGCGCATCGCGACGCCCGGCGACGGTCAACTCGCGCCGGAGGAAATCTATTTTCGGGCGAAAGAAACGGCTCGCGTCGAGGCGCCGAACGCTTGGAACGGCGCTGAAAATAGCGGAAATAACGAAAATAGCGAAAATAACGCGAGCGCGGGGAACGTCGGCGGCGGTTCGGACGCGTCGAGCGGGCAAGTTGCGCGGAACGGTCGGGTTGCGCAAAACGAGCAAGCGGCGCAAAACAGACAAATTGCGCAAAACGGGCAAGCGACGCAAAACGATCAAACCGGGCGAATTGAGCAATCCGGACAAATCGCGGCGCCGACCGACGGCGAAATCGGCGTCGGGTGGAGCGAAACCGGCGAAGGCGAGGTCGTCGAAATGCCGGAAACGTCGCGAGTCGACGAGTATTTCGAAAAAACGACGATCGTCGCGACCGCGCCCAAACGCCGATTCCAAATTTACCAACGGTACGACCGCGCGACCGACGTCAAGTTGCGCCCGAATTCGAGCGAGTCGACCGACGGCGACGGCAAGGACGTTTGGCTGATTTCGAACGGCTTTACGATCGTCGTGCAGGGCGTCGACGATTCCGGCGCGCCGATCGGGGAAGCGGTCGAACTTTCCGCCGACCAAGCGACGATTTGGGCCGTCGGGTTGCAAAACGTCGACTTCGCGAACGCCGCGAGTAAAATAACGCCGGCCGATCTCGACCTCGAGCTTTATTTGGACGGCGACGTCGTCTTCCGTCAGGGAGACAACGTGATTTACGCGCAAAAAATGTATTACGACGTTAAAAATTTCGTCGGAATCGTTTTAGACGCCGAAATGGTCGCGCGGGTTCCGGAGACGAACGACGGTTATCTCCGAATCTCCGCCGACAAAATTACGCAGCGCGGGCCGGACGCTTTGCTCGCGACGAACGCTTGGGTTTCGACGAGCGCGATGGGCGAGCCGACGTACCGCTTGTCGGCGAAATCGCTCGTCGCCGAGACGCGCCGAACTCCGCTTTACGACGTCGCGACCGGGCGCCGCGCGATCGATCCGAAGACCGGCAAACCGGCGACGCGCGAGGAGCGTTACGTCGTCGCGGAAGACAACCTCGTTTCGATCGGGAACGTTCCGGTTTTCTATTGGCCTTGGATGGCGATGGATCTTAAGGAGCGGGCGTTCTATTTGCGCAACGTAAAACTTGGGAGCGACTCCGTTTTTGGAACGCAAGTTCGAACGATTTGGAATCCTTATCAACTCTTCGGTTTGGCGGAGGCGCGACCGGACGGGACCGATTGGGATCTCGAGCTCGACTACCTTTCCGACCGCGGGTTCGGACACGGGACGACGTTCGTTTACAATCGCGACTCTTTGTTCGGTTGGGATACGCGAGCGGTCGGCGGATTTAGTTTTTACGGGATTTCGGACAAAGGCCTCGACAATTTGGGGCTTGGGCGGCGCTCGGTTCCGTTCCCGCATAACTATCGGTATCGCGCGCTTTGGAAGCATCGCCAAGAGTTGGGATCGCTCGGCTGTTTGGGCGACGGTTGGCTCCTGACGGCGCAGGCCGGAACGTCGAGCGACCGCAACTTCATTCCGCAATATTTCGAAAAGGAATGGCAAACGAATTCGAACCCGGAAACGCGTTTCGAATTGAAAAACACGTACAATAACCAGTCGTTGGGGATAACCGGCGCGATTCGGACGGACGATTTTTACACGCAGACGAACTGGCTGCCGCGCCTCGACCATTATTGGCTCGGCGAACCGTTGTTCGGCTCGAACTTGATTTGGTACGAACACACGCGCCTCGGTTACGGCCAATTCAAAACGACCGACGTTCCTTACGCCGACGAAGACAAGGCGCTCTTCCGCTATCTCGATTGGGAGCTCGCGTCCGATTCGACGAGTAATTCGCCTTACTCGCCGGGAACGCGAACGCTCTCCGCGGACGGGCTCGTTTTCTCGACGCGGCACGAGCTCGACGCTCCGTTCCAACTCGGCCCGGTCAAGGCGACGCCTTACGCGCTCGGCGAATACGGCTTTTGGAGTCAAGGCGTTTCGGCGTCGGACGTCGGGCGGTTGTACGGGCGTTTGGGCGTTCGGCTGAATTTGCCGGTTTGGAAGGTCGACTCGAACGTCGAGAGCCGAACTTGGTACCTGAACGGGCTGGCGCACAAGATGAACTTTACCGTCGACGCGTCGGTTTCGGACGCGGACCAAAATTACGACGAGTTGGTTCTTTACGATCAAATCGACGACTGGCAAATCCAAGAGTTCCGCCGCCGTTACTCCGTTACGACGTTCGACGGTTCGATACCGTTGCGCTTCGACGAGCGTTATTACGCGATTCGGCAGGGCTTGCTCGGCGGGAACGTTACGTCGCCGAGTCCGGAGTTGGCCGACGACTTGCAACTCGTCCGGCTCGGTTGGAACAATCGTTGGCAAACGAAGCGCGGGCCGGCGGGGAATCGGCGCGTCGTCGACTGGATCAAGTTCGACGCCGGGTTGAACCTTTACCCGAACGACGAGGAAAACTTCGGCGAAATTCCGGGCTTGCTCGATTACGACGCGAGTTGGCTCGTCGGCGAGCGTTTCGCGGTCTTGTCGTCCGGTTTGTACGACGTTTGGGGGACCGGGCAAAAGATTACCCGCGTCGGTTTTCAGCGTCGGCGACCGGGTCAAAGCTCCGTTTATTTGGGCTTCGACCGCCTGTACGGCCCGATCGACTCGACGTATTTGAACTTCGCGGTCGCTTACCGAACGTCGGAAAAGTGGGGAATCGGTTTCAACGCGTCGTACGACTTGAGCGAAGGGCGCAACGTCGGGCAAAACCTGACGATCGGCCGCGTCGGCGAGTCGTTCGTCGTTACGGTCGAGGCGACGCGCAACGAAAGCCAAGACAACTGGGGCTTAAACCT
>JAZNJF010000418.1:0-2564 GCA_045577885.1 Thermoguttaceae bacterium
GGCGCGCAACACAAACCGCCGGCGTTTTAGAACCGAAAGTCGGGCGAGGCGCGCAGGCGGTATTACCCCAACAACCGAAATTAACGCGCCGTTCGACACATACTTTTCGATACAAATTACTGGAAAACGTTTGTTTACCGCCGCATTTTGACGAGCGTCGGCGATTCCGGGTCGTTGGAAATCTTCGGAAACGACGTAAGAGAACACGAACTACTCGCCCGCCGCCTTTCGAGCGAGATTTGGACGCCGACGATCGGTTGCGACCGCGTGGTGAACGTCCGGACGTCGCGCCGAACGAGAAAGGGAAGCGCTGGTTCGACGGAATTGTCGGCGCCGCCGTCGCCGCGAACGAGTTAGGCGCGACCCGACCCGAATTTTACGCCGCGAACAACCGAACGCATAGAACGTTTTCTTTCGCCGAAGCGAGCCAAGCCGCCGTCCAAGCGGAAGAGGAGTCGCGACGCCAACCCGTCGCCCAACCGACGCCGACCAACGGCGCACAATCGAATTACGGCGGGTCGTTCAGCTTCGCCGACGCGTCGCGAGAAGCCGCCGGCGGGTGGTTTTGAACGAGACGCGTCGATTGTAGGTTTTAATCGCCTGACGCTTGAGCCATCGCGCGGAAATTAAAAAGAAGATACGCCGCAATAGTAACGGACAAACAAAAAAGGTACCCGAGTAAAAAGCCAATGGAAAAAGGGAGAAGCATCGTCGACCATTTTGTTTCATTTTCTTTGTTTTCCAGAGCAGGCGTCGTTTCCTTTTTCTTCTCTTCTAGAACGGGAGGCGTTTCTTCTTTGACGGGGTTGTCGTTCAGAGCGGAATTTCCCAAAGTAGGTTTGTCGTTAGGCAGCGTTAATTCAGGATTATTCGTTAAACACATTTTAAATTTCTTGAAAAAATAATAAAATAATTGTAATGTTGTTGAAACGCCGCCGCTTTTTAAGTATCTTATTAATATTAAGGGCGCGAACCTGCGGATATATTTTAACGATTTTACGGAGAATTGCAATGTCTACCGCCCCTTCCGCTTATAAAAAAACTGACGAGATAGAACGGCTGGCAGTTGAGGAATTGAGAAAACGCGGATTATACCGCGCACCGGTTGATGTTCGTTTGTTGGCGCATGAATTAAAACTCGAAATTTACTCGGCGAGTTTTAAGAATCCGTCTATCAGCGGTCTGATACGCAAAGAGAAGATTGGCGAAACTTCTTGCGAACAAACGGTGATTTATTACAATCGCGAGCATCATTCTAATCGCGTCCGTTTTACAATCGCGCACGAAATCGGACACTACCTTCTTGGACATTTAGAACAAAATCCAGACGGCATTACCGACGATCAACTCGATATGTATCGGCGCGACGACAATCACGATAATCCGAGGTACCGACTAGAAGTCGCCGCCAATAAATTCGCGGCGGCTTTGTTGATGCCGCGCGATCTTGTTATCTCCTCTTGGAAGGAAACGAGCGGTAATATCGACGAGATGGCGCGACGTTTTCAGGTTTCAGCAGTAGCGATGGGGTATCGTGCTGATCATGTCGATAGAAACTAATAACAACCTGTCGCAGTTAAGGGAAGATAGCGAACCGCAAGACCGGGAAAAAGACGTAGACTACGCAACTGATAAAGGGGTGTATGAAGAACGATGCCAGCAGATTTTTGAGGCTTGGCGCGCTGACCGTGAAGAAGATTCTAAAAGTCGTAAGCGTTACGCGTTAGGAATTACGCTGTTTATCGTTTTTCAGTTGCTCGTGGTCTACGCCGTTATCGTCGCGTATTTTTGCGCGGCGTCCGATTCATCGGTGGGACGAGCGGCGGAAGTCGTGGGAATTGTCGGTATAATCCTTACCCAATCTTTCGGCATTTTTTATCTCGTCGTGAAATACTTTTTCGGCAAACGTCCGGAAGATTTGGAAAAGATTAGCACGTTTTTCTTGCAATGCCACCCGAGCCAATTTGGACCGGGATACAAACCGCACTCAAAAAATTAAACCGAGACGCAAAAAGGAAGCGTTAAAATGTTTTTTCGAAAGGAAACGAAGGCTCTCTTGGAGAAGAGTATGGAATAAATTTGTGGAAGAACTAGCCCAAACGGATTACGACGAGGAAATCGCGTTCGTCGAAAAGAAAATCGGGCGCCCTCTTGAGTTTCCGTCCGGAATCAATTTAAGAAAGCGACCGCGCAATATCCTTTTGTCGCGCGGTCGCTTTCTTATTAACAAAAAAAAACGAGAATCCGGTTTCCGTTGTTGCGCAAATGGTTGACGGCTATACGGTTAATTGTCTTTAAACCAAAGTTAAACTAAGCGGTCGGCGTCTTGCGTTGAAATTTTGTCGCTCAATCGCAAACGACTTTATACCATCTGTCGTAATTATAACCGACGGCTTCGCAACGATAATTCTTAACGTTTAATACTTCATCGCCGTCTCTTTTTCTTTGTTCGTCGTATCGTAGCATCATTATTATCGGGTCGTCTTTACCGGTTTCTTTTTCAAAAGGAAGTTGCGGCAATAAGCGAAAGGTTTTTGGGAAATGGTAGGCTTTCCCCGGATAAC
>JAZNJF010000419.1:0-24150 GCA_045577885.1 Thermoguttaceae bacterium
CTACGATCCGACTTGAGAAAGCGCCGCGTTTTACCGCGAACGGTTCGCCGCGTTAATCGCCGCGCGTTGGCAAGTCGCCGGTCTCGACGACGCCCGAAGCGCCGCGCTTCCCGACGCTTACCCGAATCGACCGCAAACGCCGAAATCGCGACGCGAGACGGCGGAAAGCCAAATTTTCTTCGCGTCGCGAAAAATTTCGTCTTTCTTGGCCGACGCGCCGGAACTCGCCCCGGCGGAGCGTTACTATCACTTCCGTCGCGCCGTCGACGCGCTCGGCGGTTCGGACGCCGTCGAGCGGTTGGCGGCGATCGTCGCTCGCGAAACGGCGCGCGAAGCGACGAATCCGATCGACAAACGCCGAGCGCCTTACGCCCGCGTCGAGTTGGCGCGACTCCGAGCGATTCGCCTTTACAGCGACGTCGCGGACGCGTTTATTAAAGCGAATCGTCGGTTCGCAGACGACGAGTATTGGGCGTCGCTCCCTCGCGAGGAACAAGAGGCTTTTGTTCGTCTCGCTCGCGGAGAAACGGGTTATCCCGTCCCGCCGGAACTTCGCGACGACTTAACCGCTCTTGCCGACGAGATTATCGATCTCGTCGAAACCGACGGACTTTCGCCGAGCGCGGCGAGTTCTTTCGTCGACCGCCGCCTCCGTCCGCTCGACCAAGAAACGGCGACGCGCGTTCGTCGAGCGATTCTCGCGACGCTTCCCGCCGACGCCCGAACGCCCGCGCAACAAACGCTTTATCAAGATTTATCGCAAAAAATCGCTCTCGCGTCTTTAGTCGGCTCCGTTCTCCCGCTCGAAGGGCGAAACCTCGACGGAACGCCGTTCGATTGGGCGAGTTACCGCGGCGCGCCGGTTTTGCTCGAAATTCTCGTCGACGGTTTGCTCGCGCCGTTCGACGAAAACAATCCGGACGCGCTCGCAAAGTACGAAGAAGCGGGACTTAAAGTCGTTCGTTACTTCGGCGGCGATCCCGAAACGGCGCGCCGCATCGCCGAAGAGATTCGCCAAGAAGCCGCTCGCGAAAACCGCAATCCTCGCGTTTATATCGGCGACCCCAATTGGCCGATCGTCGGAGCGCTCGACGGAGTCGCCGCCGACGCCGATTGGCCCGCGTGCGTCGGACTCGGCAAAACGCAAGTTCTTTGTTGGGTTCTCGTCGACGCCGAAGGTCGCGTTCTCGCCGTCAAATTCCCGTCTTGGAAAAACGAGTTCGTCGGAGCGACGACCGTCGAAAAGGCGTTGCGCGCTCTTTACCCGAACGTTGACGCGGCGCCGCGTCCGGAAACCGACCAAAACTTGCCGCCGATTCAAAATCCTTGGAGCATAAAGGCCGTTTATTAACGCGCCGCCAACCGTTCCGCGTCGCCGGAAACCGCTCCCAACGGTTCGCTCGACGCCGCGAACGCCGCCCGTTTTGTCATCCTTCTTAAAAACAAGGAAACCGAAAATGCAATCGAAACAACGTTTTTACCGATATTTGCGCTTAACCTCCGCAACGACGGTCGCCGGAATCGCCGCCGTCGCCGCGCTCGATCGCGCCGTTTTTAACGACGCGCCTTTCCGGCTCGCGACGGCGATTTCGAACGTCGCGTTCGCCGCCGAAGACGACGCGAAAACCGACGCCGTCCCCGCCGAAGTTCCGCGCAAGGAACAGGACGCCGCGTTCCGCGCCCTCCTCGACGAGGAAACTTGGCAAACGACGTTCCCAACCGGAGAAATTACAACGCGTTACAGCGGCGCCGCGTTCGACGTTTACTCCAACTTGCTCGCGACCGAGGAAACGAAAACGCCGGTCGACGTCGGTCGCGTTCTCGAACTGCGACGCCGCCTCGCCCAAATGCCGCCTCGCCAATTTTCCAAGGAGAGCGAACGGCAATTTTTCGCGACGGTAAGCGACTATCCGACCAGCGTCCAAGCGTCTTACGTTCGCCGACTCCTCGAAACGCCGGAGAACGAAAGCGGCGAATTTTACCTGTTGCGTTACAACGAGTTGCGCTGCGCCGCCCGCGCGACGTTTTTGGGAGAAATCGCGTCTAAAGAGGAGCTTCGCGGGCGCAAGGCCTACGTCGTCGAAAACGAACTCCGCGAAAAACTCCGCGCCGAAGCGGATAAAATCGCCGACCGGCTCCCGTTCGCCGACGACTTGAAACCGGCGGCGCGACTCGAATTCTTCGCCGCTTATGTCGACCGGCTCGTCGAATCGGGCGACGTCGAGAAACTCCGCGACCTTTACGACCGCGAATCGGTTCGCGACGCGGACAATCCGTTCGACGCGGTTCGGGCGCCGCTCGTCGACCTCGCGATTTTGCGAGCTCGGCTCGTTCGCCTCAACGCGGAACCGGACGAACAAGAGGCGTTCGAGCTCGCTTACGACGTCGCCGAACGCGCCGACGACGGCGAAATCGCTTGGGAACTCGGCGGTTGTTGGGCGCTCGAAGCGCGAACATTCTTCGAGCGGTTCGAAGAAGCGGGGCTTCTCGACGTCGCCCGACGGCTTAAAGACGACCTCGTCGCCGCGTTCGACGATTCGCAAGACCCGACGGAACAAGAAGTTCGCGAAGAATTACGACGTCCCGTCGTCAATTTCGATTTCTCGCTCCTCGACGTTCCGGAAGGGGAAAGCGGCGAATTTTATCTCGAACGTTTGCGGAAACTTCAAGCCGCCTGCGCGGACGTCCTCGCCTTCGACGCGGTTCGTTATAATCTCGTCAAATACCGCGACGAAAAAGGCTTGCCCCACTGGCGCCGCGCGATACCGAACTCGCTCGAAAACAAAGTTTACGTCGCCGCTCGCGTTCTTTACGAACGCCTGTTCGACGCGCCGGATCTCGCGCCGGAAATCCGCGACCGCTGCTTCGACGAATATTTGCGCGACTCTTACCTCCTCTATCGCAACGCTTCCGACGAGATCGCGCGGCAAGATTGGCGCGACTTTTGCGCCGCGCGGTTGACGCTCGAAGAAACGCGGGAGCCGTTCCCGTTGGCCCGCGTTCTCGCGTTGCGCGCCAAGCTGTCCAACGCGGAAAACCAACTTGCCCGCAAGGAATCCGACGCCGAGAAAAAAACGTTCGCCGATTTCCCGGCGCTCGCCGCGTTAACCGACGATCTCGCCAAAAAAGTCGAGCTCGAACGCCTCGCCGCCGAAGCGGAAGCCGAAGTGAAAGCGGAAATCAAAATCCAAGCGGAAGCCGAAGCCAAAGCCGGAACGGCCCAACCCTCGGAACGCGCCCTCGCGGCTGAAGAACGCTTCTTCTCGGCTCTTCTCCTTGCCCTCAAACTCTACGGCGCGCTTCCCGACCTCCTCGCCGAAGAACGTCCGACGGAAGAAACGACCGAGTTTTACCGCCAACGTCGGGAAGAACTAAAACTAGTTACCGCCGAAGGTTACTCCCCGCGCCGCGTTCTCGTCGCCGGTTTCCTCGCCGGAAAGCTCGCTTACGCGGAAGACCTCGCCCCGGTCGAGCGGTTCGAAGCGTTTCAAGGTTACGTCGCCGCGCTCGGGGCCGACATTCCCCGCGCTCTTGGGAGCGACGCCGAAACGCTGAGCGGAGTCGAAACGCCGAGCGGAGTCGAACGCTTGACTGCGCTTCTCGAGCAAGAAACGAAGCGAAAAGCGGAACATCCCGCCGACGCGGCCCGCGTTCCTTACGTTCGTTACTGCTTGTTGCAAGATTGTTTAAACCGTCTTCCGCAACCGAAAAGCGCGACGACGCAAAGCGCGACGCCGGAACCGGTCGCGCTCTCGGAAGAAGATCGCGCCGAACTGCGACGCGTCGGAGCCGAACTCCTCGAAGTCGTCGACGACGGGCCGCTCGCTTGGGAACTCGGGTCGAAAACTTGGAGCGGAACCGCCGAGAACGTCGCCGGACGCGTCGCCCGATACGACGTCGCGTTTGCGACGCAACTTCGCAAAGACCTCGTCGCCCGGTTGGCCGACGCCGACTCCGAAGCCGAGCGCCAGGCGCGCGCCGGGATGACGCGAGCGATTCGTCAAGCGGAACTGCTCGGCTCGACGCCGACGGTCGACGGGCGGCTCGTCGACGGAACGCCGTTCGATTGGGCGACTTATCGCGGCGCGCCGGTTTTGATCGAGATTTTCCGCTCCGAAAACGCCGAAAACGCCGGTCGCTTCGAATCGACGACGCTCGGCGACCGCCCGCTTGAAGACGAAGCGTTCTTCAACGCTTGCCGCGACGCCGGGCTGAAAGTCGTTCGATACGACGCCGGAAAGCTCCGATTCGTTCCCAGCGTCGCGATACCGGGCTTGGTTTGGCCCCAAGAGAACGACGATTGGGTCGCTCGACTCGGTTTCGGCGCGACGTCGGAACGCGTTTGGATTCTTTTCGACGCCGACGGTCGCGTCGTCGCGACCGAGCCGACGCCGAGAGTCCCGAACGCGCCGACGTTGCAAAAAGCGTTGGAAGCGCTCTACCCGAACGTCGATCCGAAATCCGGCGCGAAACGTTAAGCGTCGAGCGTCCGTTCGACGTTCGCCCAACGTTTACCCAACGTTCGCCGGACGACGCGAACCGTCAAACTCGGCGCGGTTTATGCAAACCGCGCCGTTTAACGCTTCGGAAAGGCGGCAAGGAAAGTTTTCGGCGAAAAAACTTAAAAAAACGCTGAAAATTCGCCGCGCCTAATTGATTTTCGCCGTCCGCGTCGTTATACTAAACGACGTATCGACGCGAACGGCGGTCTCGGTCGCGCTTTTCGGCGTCGTTTTCGAAATTTTTCCTCCCGAAAAAGCGACGCCGCGGTCGCGACGTTCGCCGCTTCGCCCTTTTACTTTAGAAAGAGCCCCGATGCGTTTTTCTCGTTTGCTCCTTAGCGTCGCCGCGACGTCGGCCCTGTTCGGCGCCGCCTCGTTCTCCGTTTCCCCGGTCGCTTCCGTTTTCGCTCAAGACGAAGCCGCGCAAGCCGAAAAAGTCGAGATCGCGAACGTAAGCGCGTTCGACGTTCCGGCCGGCAAGGACGAAGCGTTTTACAAAGAACAAATGAACAAAATTCGCGAAGCGTTCAACGCGCTCCGCCAAGACGCGACCGATATGAACGCGCTTTACCTCAAAGCGAACGTCGCGACGATGACCTGTTACAAATATCTTTCGGAACTCCCGGATATCGACGCCGCCGACCGAACCGGTTACTTCCGTCAATACGTCGCCGGGCTCGGTTACGTCGGCGACCTCGACGGCTTGAACGCGCTCCTCGCCGCCGAAGAAGCGAAAGACCCGGTCGACCAAAGCCGCGTCGACCTCTTGAAGTTCCAAGTCGCGAGCGTTTCCGTCGACAAAGCGGTCGAAGCGAACGACGAAGCCGCGATTAAAAAGCTCGGAACCGAGTTGATCGAAAAAGCGAAAACCGACGACTACTGGGCGTCCCGAACGCCGTCGATTCTCGAAGACCTCGCCCGTTCGAAACCGGCGATCGGCGTTCCGATGTTGAAAGACCTCTGCGCCGCGTTCGCCGCGTCCGACGACGAAAGCCGCAAACGCATCGCGACGCGCTTCGAAGGAAAAATCCGCTTCGCCGACCTCGTCGGGAACGAAATGAAAGTCGAAGGGCTCTACCTCGACGGAACCGAAATCGACTGGGCGTCGTATCGCGGCAAGGTCGTTTTGGTCGACTTCTGGGCGACCTGGTGCGGTCCGTGCATCGGCGAAATCCCGAATATGACGAAAATGTACGAAAAATACAACGCCGCCGGGTTCGAAATCCTCGGGTACAGCATCGACGACGACCTCGAACGCCTTCACAAGTTCGAAGAAGACCGCAAGTTGCCTTGGAAGACCGCGTCGCGCAAACTGACGCAAGACGCCGAAAAAGATTACGTTATCATCAGCGAATATTACGGCGTCAACGCGATTCCGACGATGGTGCTCGTCGGCAAAGACGGCAAAGTCCTCAGCACGAAAGCGCGCGGCGCCGAACTCGAACGCCTCCTCGGCGAACAATTCCCGGAAGTCAAGTAAGTCGTTAATTTTTAACGTTTACAACGACAAACAACACGCGACGCCGCGTCGGAACCGATTGCGTTTCGACGCGGCGTTTCGCGTCGGTTTTTCCGACTTTCTCGCGCTCGCCTTCTTTCGGCGATTTTAACGCAAGTCTTTTTAAGAAAAAAATTAGTCGAAATCGCGCGACGTCGCTTGACGCCGCTATCTCTTGTCGCTAAAATAAATTTAACAAACGCTCGTCGGTTCTCGGTTCGCCAACTTTTTTTTCGCAACCGTCGCGTTAAAAAGGATTTGCGACTTACGAGCGTTCTAAAACGAAAGGGCCCGTCAATGCGCGTTTCTCGCCTTCTACTTGCCGTCGCGACGCCGACGACGCTACTCGGCGCCGCGTCGCTCGCTTTTTCCGCTTCCGCGCCGCTCGCCGTTTTCCCGGAATCGACGACGCCGCCAAACGCCGCCGTTTCGGAACTTACCCCGGAACAACGCGCGCTCTTCGCCGTCCCGGAAGACGGTTTGAGCGTCGAAATTTACCAAAAACGCTTGGCCGACGCCGACGCGTTCCTCCGCGACGTTCGCGAAACGGTCGACGCCGAAACGTTTGCGACGCTAAACGCCGAAATGCGCCGGGTTTGCGTCGCCGCGTTGCGCAATCTCGCCGACGCGCCTAAACTCTCCGACGACGAACGAGCGCGGTATTGGGACGAGCTTGTCGACCGCTTGACCGAAGCGAACGATTACGACGCCTTGCGCGCTCTCCTCCTGAACGAGCAAAACGAACAGAACCTTATCTCAACGCGTCTTCGCGGCTTAACGTCCGCCGAGGAACGCGCCGCGGAGTATCGTCGTTCGGCGTTTCATTTTAAGCGCGGCGAACGCGTCGCCGCCGGTTATCTCGACGTTTGCGTCGCCGTCGCGGAAGAGCGCCAATTCGACGCTTACGAGTTCGCCCAAATAATGGGACGCACGCGCGCTCATTCGCGACGCCCCGACTCCGAGTTCAAAGCGCCCGCGCCGACGCCGGAGCTGTTCGACGTCCCGACCGACCAAACGGTCGGCTTTTACCAGCGCCGCGTTCTCGAACTTTTGCGCGTCGCGCCGAACGCCGAGCAAGCGAAAGTCGACGCCGCGTTGAAAACGATCTTTCGCCTTCTCGCCGACGCCGACGTCTCCTACGAGGACGCCCGCGTTTACTTAGCCGCTTACACGGAAAGACTTTCCCAAGACGAAGCGAAAGAACTTCTCGAAAAAGAGGAAGCGAAAGCGGTTCCCGACTCGCGCCTCGTCGCCGCTCTCGAACCGCGCGCTTTCGGCGGAACCGAATTGCGACAAAACGCCGCACAAACGCCGCCCCCGGCGCCGCGGAACGCCGAGCCTCCGCTCGACGAAAGCCTTTTCGACGTCCCGGACGGCGAAACGACCGAATTTTATTACAAACGTTCGCTCGCGCTTCGGGAACATTATAACGCCAGAACGCGCTCGGCGGGCCCGCTTTACGCCTCCCCCGGAACGGAGGAAGCGCGGCGTTTCTTCGACGCGTTAACGTCGCTCGATAAAAGACTTGCCGACGATTCGTCCCTTTCGTTTCCGGAACGTCGCCGCTATTTCGACTCGTTCGTCGACGCGCTGACGAACGCCCGGAAACTCGACGAACTCCGTTCGCTCCTCGACGAGGAAAAAGCGGCTCGCGCCGCAACGTCGTCGGAATTTGCCGCCGCTCGCGTCGACGCGGTCGAAGACGCGATTTACGCGGTTCGATTTTATCAAATTCTCGCCGACGTCCGCCAACTCCAAACGCCGTCCGACGCGACCTATCCTCCCGCCTCTCCGACGCTAACGCCGGAACTCAAAACGGCGCTGCGAACGCTCGAAACGGAGATTCTCGCGAAAGCGACCGCCGGGAAAAAACGCGCGCTCGCCGGTTGGTCGCGCCCGCCGTTCAACAACTCGGGCCTTTCGAACCGTTGGGCCGGATACGCGGTCAGTTTCGCCCACTCGCTCGACTGGATTTCGCCGGACGAAGCGAAATCGTTCCGCAAAGAGCTTTACGCCGTCGTCTCGACGCTCGAAGCGCCGGAAGATCGCGAAGTCGCGGAGCGTTTGCAACGTCAAATTCGCGTCGACGACCTTCCCGGCGCCGAATTTCCCGTCGAAGGCGTTCTCGCCGACGGCGCGGAGATCGACTGGGCGTCGTATCGCGGCAAAGTCGTTTATTTCGCGGTTTACAATTCCGCGTTTTTAACGAGCGAAAAAGCGCTCAAAGATCACGCGCGCTTTTCTAACGCGAAACGCTTCGCAAAACTTCGCGACCAATACGCCGACGCCGAATTCGCAATTCTCCTTTACGACCTCGCGACGGAACCGCCGAAAAAAGGAACGGCGCCGAACGTTTTCGGAGTCGAGCCGAGCGACGTTTTATCGCGCGCTTTAACTCGCGGCGCGGAAAAAGATTACGCCGATTTAAGCGAACTTTATCTTTCGCTGTCGTTCACCGACGCGGGTTTTATCGTCGACGTCGACGGCAAAGTTCTCGACGTTCGCGCGAGGCCGCTCGACCACCGAACGCCGAACAAACTCGAAACGCTTCTTCAAGAGCGTTTCCCGAACGTCGACGGCGCTTCGCAAAATTAAACGCCGTCGTTCGCGGAAACGAAGCGCGCGATTTCTCGAAAGTCGGCGAAATCGCGTCGCGACGCAAGAATAAGAAAAGGGGGCGACCGTCCGTCGACGCTCGCCCCATTCGCCGCGCCGTTCTTTTCGAGCGGCGCTTTTTTGTTTTTCGCTTTCTCGCCGAACGCGAAAATTAAAGATCGTCGTCGGAGTCTTCGTCGAACACGTCTTCGTCGGCGTTGAAGTCGTCGAAATCGTCGTCCGGCGTAAAATCGGACGCGTCCGAGTCGTCGCCGGCTTCCTCTTCCTCCGGGTAATCCTCGTCGTCGATCGCTTCGTTAAACTCGTCGTCCGGAAGGACTTCGAAGTCTTCGTCAAAGTCGTCGTCGAAGTCGTCCGAATCAAATTCGTCGTCGAACTCGTCGTAAAGCGCGTCGTCATCGTCGTCGAAGTAATCGAACGCGTCGCCGGCGCTCAAAATTTCGGAAACGGAGCCGTCGCGAAAATCGGCGTCCAAGTCGCGGCGTTCGTCGTCAAAACGCGACGCGCGCGGAGCGTTCGAACGCGCTTCGGCGATCGGTTCGTCGTCCTGTCTCGTTTCTTCGGAGCGAAAATCGTTCATTGATTCAAACCTCGTTAATAACGCTGCGCGTCGATAAATATTATCCGAAACGCTCGTTCCGTTTTCGGCCGTTTTTTCTTACCCAACCTGGCGCGCCCAACCGGCGTCGGGAACCGTCCGACGCCCAAAAACGACGCGAACCGAAGGGCGGTTTCGTATTATAGCGCCGCTTCGACGTTTCGAAAAGGGGGACGACCGTCGCGACGCCCCGCGTTAAAATAAAATAATCGGAAAAATTTCCGGTAAAAGTTAGAAAATTTTTCAAAATCGTTTTTTTCCTCTATATTTTACTTTTTTCCCTCGTTTCCCGGCGTCGTTTTCGCCTTTCAAGCGGCGCCGCGACGATATCTTTCCCGCGACGGAAAAAAATCCGGACGAAATCCCGTTTCGGCCCCGCCCGGGGCGCTAGGCGAAATCGCAAATTTGAACTAAAATAGAAAGACGGCGGTCTCGACCGTTCGCGCGGCGCTCCTCGAAACGTCGCGGTCGAAAACGCCGCCCAAACGTTTAACGACGGCAAACGTCGGAAATTAGGCAAATTAGGCAAAAAAGAGGAAATACGGTGTTTCGAACTAAAACTTGCGGGGAATTGCGCGGCGCGAACGTCGGCGAAACGGTCGTTTTGAGCGGTTGGGTCGACTCGGCGCGCGACCACAGCGGCGTTTTCTTTGTCAACCTTCGCGACCGTTACGGCAAAACGCAAACGGTCTTCGACGCGGCGGCGGACGCGGCGCTCTTCGAATCGGTCAAGACGCTGCGCAACGAAGACGTCGTCCAAATTACCGGCGAAGTCATCGCGCGCCCGGACGGCCTCGTCAACCCGGAAATGGCGACCGGCGAAATCGAAGTCAAAGCGCAAAAACTCGTCGTTCTGAACCGCTCCGAAGTCGTTCCGTTCCTCCCGAGCGCTCCGGAGGTCCCGGCGGACGAACTGCGCCTCAAGTACCGTTACCTCGACCTGCGCCGCGCCGAAATGCAACGCGTCCTTACCTTGCGCCACCGCATCGTCAAAACGATGCGCGACTTCTTCGACGAAAACGATTTCCTCGAAGTCGAAACGCCGATTCTCGGCAAAAGCACCCCGGAAGGCGCCCGCGACTACCTCGTTCCGAGCCGCGTTTCGCAAGGTTCGTTCTACGCGCTCCCGCAGTCGCCGCAACTTTACAAACAACTCCTCATGATCGCCGGTTACGACCGTTACGTCCAAGTCGCCCGTTGCTTCCGCGACGAAGACCTCCGCGCCGACCGCCAACCGGAGTTCACCCAGCTCGACATTGAAATGTCCTTCATCGAAATGGAGGACATGATCGGCCTCCTCGACTCTCTCGTCGCGCGCTTGATGAAGGAAATTAAGGGCGTCGATATTCCGCTCCCGCTCCCGCGCATCTCTTACGACGAAGCGATGGAGCGTTTCGGGCACGACGCGCCGGACCTCCGCTTCGGAATGGAGCTGAAAGACGTTACGGAAATCGCGAAAACGGTCGACTTCAAAGTCTTCCGTTCGGTCGCCGAGTCGGGCGGGCGCGTTCGCGGGATCAACGTCAAAAACGCCGCCGACCAATTCAGCCGCCGCGATATCGACGGCCTCACCACTTGGACGGCGGAGCAATTCGGCGCCAAGGGTATCGTTTGGTTCAAGGTCGACGCCGACGGCAAACTGACCGGCACGAGCGCGAAAAACTTCTCCGAAGAAGCCCTCGAAGCGATCGGCGCCAAACTCGAAGCGGAACCGAACGACTTGCTCCTCTTCAGCTGCGGCGACTTCACCCTCACCTGCCGCGTTTTGAACGGTTTGCGTCGTCGTTTGGCCGCGCAACTCAAACTTTACGATCCGGAAGAAATGAACTTCTGCTGGGTCGTCAACTTCCCGATGTTCGACTGGGACGAAGAGGAAAACCGCTGGGTCGCGACGCACCACCCGTTCACCGCGCCGCTCGTCGAAGACCTCCCGAAACTCGACGGCGACGACGACGCGATTCGCTCGATTCGCGCCCAAGCCTACGACCTCGTCCTCAACGGTTACGAAGCGGGCGGCGGCACGATCCGCATTCACGACCCGGCGATTCAAAACAAGGTTTTCGGCCTCCTCGGAATGACTCGCGAAACGGCGAAAGAGCAATTCGGATTCTTGGTCGACGCGCTCCAATTCGGCGCTCCGCCGCACGGCGGTCTCGCGCTCGGTCTCGACCGCGTCGTCATGTTGTTCGCCGGCGTCGACAACATTCGCGACTGCATCGCGTTCCCGAAAACGGCGAAAGCGTCCGACCTCATGACCGGCGCCCCGTCGGAAGTCGCGCCGAAACAGCTCGCCGAACTCGCGATCAAGTCGACCGTCGAGCCGAAAGCGGAAAACGCCGACGCTTAATCCGGCTCCGCTTTCCCTTAAAGCCGCGCTCGCTCCGACGCCGACGTTTTTTCGCCGTCGGAGCGGGCGGCTTTCCCCGCATAAAAACTTTTCCCGCAAACTTTACGTTCGTCGACGCGACGAAAGGAAACAACGCAATGCAAACCGAATACGACAAAATTCAAGAGGCGGTCGCGGCGATTCGCGCCCGTTGGTCGAAAGAGGCGGAAGTCGGAATCGTCTTGGGCACCGGGCTCGGCGGTCTCGCCGACGCGATCGTTCCGGACGTCGTTATTCCTTACGAAGAACTGCCTTACTTCCCGCGCTCGACGGTCGAATCGCACGCCGGGAAGCTGATTCTCGGAACGCTCGAAGGAAAGTCGGTCGTCGCGATGCAAGGCCGTTTCCACTTTTACGAAGGTTACAGCGCGCAACAAATCGTTTTCCCGATTCGCGTGATGAAGGCGCTCGGCGCGTCGCTTCTCGTCGTTTCGAACGCTTGCGGCGGTCTGAACCCGCAATTCAAGCGCGGCGACGTGATGCTGATCGAAGACCATATCAACCTTCTCGGCTGCAACCCGCTCATCGGCCCGAACGACGACCGAATCGGCCCGCGTTTCCCGGATATGTGCGAGCCGTATTCGCAAGAGCTGATCGAAAAAGCGCGCCAAGTCGCCGTCGAAAACGGCGTTTTGGTTCAAAAGGGCGTTTACGTCGCGGTCGCCGGGCCGAACCTCGAAACCCGCGCCGAGTACCGTTTCCTTCGCGGAATCGGAGCGGACGTCGTCGGAATGTCGACCGTTCCGGAGGTTATCGCCGCCGTTCACTGCGGAATGCGCGTTCTCGGCCTCTCGATCATCACCGATATGGGGCTCGCCGACGCGCTCGAACCGGCGAATATCGCGGAAATCCTCGAAACCGCCGCGGGCGCCGAGCCGAAAATGAACGCGATCATTCGCGGCGTCCTGCGTTCCCTTTAATCGCCGTCGCCGTTGAAAACGCTCGCGACGCGTTTTCGCGTTTTCCGCGTTTTCTTCCCTTTCGCTTAAAACTTATCGGAACGTTCGGCGGAGCGTCGAACCGTCGAGCGTTTCGTTTAACCTATTAACGTTAAAGAGTTTATCGATATGTCGAACGATACCCCGCTCGCCGACGGCGCTCCGTCGCAAGGCGCGAATTTCCCGCAAAACGAAGAGGCGCTCGTCCGCCGTTGGCGCGAACTCGGCGTCTACCAAGAATCGCTCAAACGCCGCCGCGCGTCGAACAAAGGCGCTTTCGTCTTTTACGAAGGCCCGCCGACCGCCAACGGCGTTCCGCACCCGGGCCACTGCTTAACTCGCGCCATCAAAGACCTTTATCCGCGCTATAAAACGATGAAGGGCTATCTTTGCGAACGCAAGGCCGGTTGGGACACGCACGGTCTCCCGGTCGAAGTCGAAGTCGGCAAAGAGCTGGTCGCGGCGGGTCTCATCGCGGAAAACTCGAAGGAAGAAATCGAAAAGTTCGGTCTCGAACCGTTCGTTCACCGTTGCATCGAAAACGTCTTCCGCTACACGTCGCAATGGGAAGAGCTGACCGAGCGCATCGGTTTTTGGGTCGACCTGAAAAACGCTTACGTTACCTACCATAAGTCGTTCGTTGAAAGCGTTTGGTTCGCGCTGAAGAACTTCTTCGACCGCGGCTTGCTCTACCAAGGGCACAAGATCGTTTGGTGGTGGGCGCAGGGCGGCACCGCGCTTTCGTCCGGCGAAGTCGGCCAAGGTTACCGCGAAGTCGGCGACCCGAGCGTTTTCGTCCGTTTCCCGCTCCTGAACGACGGCGCCGACGAACGTTTTGCGAACGTCGACCTCCTCGTTTGGACGACGACGCCTTGGACGCTCCCGAGCAACCAATTCGCGGCGGTTCACCCGGACCTCGAATATTCGGTCGTTCAAATGAAGACGCCGGAAGGCGAAGCGGACGGGAACCCGGTCGTTCTCGCGTCGGCGCTCGTCGAAGCGGTCGCGGCGAAGGCGAAACGGACGGCGGAAGTCCTCTTTACGGTTTCCGGTAAAGACTTGCTCGGCAAGCGTTACGTCCCGCCGTTCGACTATTATTACAAAACGCTCGGCGACAAGAAGGGCGCCCTCAAAGACGGCGGCGAAGACTACCTCGCTTGGCGCGTTTGCCCGGCGCTCTTCGTTACGACCGATTCCGGAACCGGCCTCGTTCACGAAGCGCCGGCGTTCGGCGAAGTCGACTACGATCTTCTCGTCGAGCAAAAGGCGCGCTTCGTCGACGGTCAAGGCCCGGACTTGATCTGCGCCGTCGCCGCCAACGGCAAATTCACCGACGCGGCGCCGGAATACGAAGGCCGCTGGGTCAAGGAATGCGACAAGGACGTCTCGCGCAACCTCAAAGAACGCGGGATTTTGTTCCACCTTGAACAATATCTGCACGATTATCCGTTCTGCTGGCGCGCGCCGAACGACCCGCTCATCCAATACCCGCGCAAGAGTTGGTTCGTCAAAACGACGAAGTTTGTCGACAAGATGCTCGCGAACAACGCCGAAATCAACTGGCTCCCGGAACACATCAAAGACGGGCGCTTCGGCAACTTCCTCGCGACGAACGTCGACTGGGCCCTTTCCCGCGAACGTTTCTGGGGAACGCCGCTTCCGGTTTGGGTTTGCGAAGAAACCGGCTACCAAGAGGCGGTCGGCTCTTACGACGAACTCCTCGCGAAGCCGGGCGTCGCCGGAACCGACGTTTGGGCCGCCGCTCGCGACAAAGCTAAAGCCGAAAAAGGCGACGCTTGGAGCGAAAAAGACGACGAGCTTTGGGAACACCTCAAAGTTCACAAGCCGTATATCGACGCGGTCGTTTACGACTCGCCGAAGGCGCCGGGCGCGAAGATGCGTCGCGTTCCGGAAGTCATCGACTGCTGGTTCGACTCCGGCGCGATGCCGTTCGCGCAGCTCGGCTACCCGCACAAGGAAGGCTCTAAAGAGTTGTTCGAAGCGAACTTCCCGGCGGACTTCATCAGCGAAGCGATCGACCAAACGCGCGGTTGGTTCTATTCGCAACTCGCGATTTCGACGCTCCTCTTCGGCGACGAAGCGTCGGGGAATCCGACGAAAGCGTTCCCGCACCCGTTCAAAAACTGCATCGTTCTTGGGCTTATGCTCGCCGAGTGGTACGAGAACAACGCCGACAAGAACGACATTCGCTTGACCGAAAAAGAAGCGCTCGAAGCGTTCGGCAAGGGCAAGTTCGCCAAGCGCGTCGGGAAGATGTCGAAGTCGCTCAAGAACTACCGCCTGCCGAAGGAAATCTTCGACAAATACGGCGCCGACGCGCTCCGTTGGTACTTCTTCGCGAACCAAGCGCCTTGGAACTCCATCGTTTACAGCGAAAACTCGATCAAAGACTCGATGCCGGAGTTCATCATTCGCCTTTGGAACGTCGTTTCGTTCTTCAACGTTTACCAAAAGATCGACGGTTTCGCGCCGGAGAAAGAAATCGACCTCGCCGCCGCGAAGGCCGCCGGTTCGAACCTGACGCCGGAAATCCTCGCGACCGCCGCGTCGTACCGCCCGATTTCGGAGCGCGCCGAACTCGACCGCTGGATTTTGAGCGAACTCAACGCGACCGTTAAAGCCGTCGACGAACGAATGGACGCTTACGACCACTTCGCGGCTTGCGGGCAAATTTCGGCGTTCGTCGACTCCCTTTCGAACTGGTACGTTCGCCGCAGTCGCGACCGTTTCTGGTCCGGCGAAGAGTCGACGACGAAAGCGGACGCGTACTGGACGCTGTACGAATCGCTCCTGACGCTCTCGAAGTTGATCGCGCCGTTCGTTCCGTTCCTCGCCGAGCGGATTTGGCTCCAACTGACCGAAAACTTCGGCGACGCCGCCCTTTGCAGCGTTCACCTTTGCGACTATCCGGTCGCCGACGAAGCCGCGATCGACGAAGCGCTCTCGAAGCGAATGGCGCAAGTTCGCGAAATCGTTTCGCTCGGTCGCAACGCGCGGATGGCGTCGAAGCTGAAGGTGCGTCAACCGCTCTCCGGCGTCGAAATCGTTTTGGGCGACGCCGCCGACGTCGCCGCGGTTTCGCCTTACGTCGCGCTGATCGAAGAAGAGCTGAACGTCAAGTCGGCGAACTTCATCGAACGCGCCGACCAATACGTTTCCTACGCGGTCGTCCCGGACTTCAAGAAACTCGGCCCGAAACTCGGCAAACTCCTGCCGAGCGTCAAGAAAGCGCTCTCCGGAGTCGACGGCGCCGCCGCGAACGCCGAACTCGCCGCGTCCGGAACGCTCAAACTGACGCTCGACTCCGGCGAAACGGTCGAGCTGACGAGCGAAGAAGTCCAAGTTCGCCTCCAAGCGAAAGACGGTTTCGCCGCCGCGCAAAGCGCTTCCTGCGTCGTCGTCCTCGCGACCGAGCTGACGCCGGAACTGATCGTCGAAGGGCGCGCCCGCGAACTCGTCCGCGCGATCCAAGACCGCCGCAAGGAGCTGAACTGCGATTACGTCGACCGCGTCGTCGTCGGGCTCGTCTCCGATTCCGACGACGTTCGCGTCGCCGCCGAAACGAAAGCCGATTACGTCAAGGGCGAAACCCTTTGCGTCGACCTCCGTTTCGAAGCGCTCGACGGCGTCGAACCGACCGAAGTCAAAGTCGACGGCGCGACGGTCGCCGTTTACGTCGCGATCGCTCGTTAATCGACGGTCGTTTTCCCGGCGTTTTCCGCGCCGCGTCGACCGATCCGCGTCGACGCGGCGCGACCGCCGTTTGTCGTTATTTTCCGTTTACCCTTTGTCGCATTAAATAGAAAGGCGGCGCCAAATGGCTGCAAAACTTCCGATCGCGGTCTTGATTTCCGGAACGGGCCGCACCCTGAAAAACCTGATCGATAAAGTCGAAGCGGGCGAGCTCGACGTCGATATTCGCCTTGTCGTTTCAAGTTCGGAGCGCGCGAAAGGGCTCCAATTCGCCGAACAAAACAACATTCCGATCGCGATCGTCAAAAGCTCGGAATTCCAAACGACGCAAGATTTTAGCGACGCCGTTTTCGACGCTTGCCGCGCCGCGAAAGTCAAGTACGTCGCGATGTGCGGTTATTTGAAACTCCTCGCGATTCCGGACGATTTTACGAATCGCGTCCTGAACATTCACCCGTCGTTGATTCCGTCTTTCTGCGGCGAAAACTATTACGGTCGACGCGTTCACGACGCGGCGCTCCGTCGCGGCGTTAAAGTTAGCGGCGCGACCGTTCACTTCGTCGACAACGAATACGACCACGGTCCGATCATCCTGCAAAAGACCGTTCCGGTCCTCGACAACGACACCGTCGACACGTTGAGCGACCGCGTTCTTACGGAAGCCGAGTTTGTCGCCTATCCGGAAGCGCTCCAACTCCTCGCCGAAAACCGCGTCGAGTTCGTCGAAGAGCGCGATTCGTTCCGCGTCCGCGTCGTTCCGAAGGATTCCCCGAAGAACGCCCTTGCGGACGACGACTTTTAAACCGCGCCGTTTTCCGTTTAACGTCGTCTGATTTTCCGCCGTTTCGACGCTCTCTTTTCGAGCGCGTCGGAGCGGTTTTGTTCCGTTTGTCCCCGTTCGACGCGCCGCCGCGCTCGCCGACAAAGCGCCGCTATTTAACCGAAAGTTTAACGCATGCCGTCCTTACCGCTCCTTTTAACCGGTCTTTTTTTCGTCGCGATTTTAGCCATCGCGGCTTGGGGTATGAAAAAAACGCGGAACGTGAACGACTTCCTCCTCGGAGGCGGCGTTCTCGGCCCTTGGATTCTCGCGATCTCTTACGGCGCGGCGTATTTTAGCGCGGTCGTTTTCATCGGTTTCGCCGGGCAGTACGGTTGGGTCAGTTCGTATAAGGCGCTTTGGGTCGGTTTCGCGAACGCGGTCTTCGGCGGACTCGTCGCTTGGCTCGTTCTCGGGCGACGCACGCGAGCGATGACGCGGCGGCTGAACGCGTCGACGACGCCGGAATTTTTCGCGACGCGTTACGGTTCGAACGGAATGAAAATCGCCGGAGCGTTGATTATTTTCCTCTTCATGCTCCCTTACTCCGCGTCGGTTTTCGCCGGTTTGACGTACCTTTTCACCGAAATTTTCGGGATTTCGCTCTTCGCCGCGTTGACTTCGGTCGTCGTCGTTACGGGGCTTTACATCGTTTTCGGCGGTTACAAAGCGGCGGCGCGCATCGATTTCCTGCAAGGGCTCATTATGTTCGTCGGCGCGACGGCGATGGTTTGGTTCGTCGCGAACCACTTCGCGAAGGAGTTCGGCGGATACGGCGCCGCGTTCGCGAAAGCGTCGGAGCTTTATCGGCTTCGCCTCGAAGGCGCGGCGGGCGAACTTCAAGTCGCGCCGGTCGATCCGATTTCTCCCCTTGTTTTTTGGTCGGTCGTCTTTATGACGTCGATCGCGCCTTGGGGCTTGCCTCAAATGGTTCACAAGTATTACGCGATTAAAGACGAGAGCCAAATCGTCAAGGGCGCGGTCGTTTGCTTCGTTTTCGCGTTGTTGGTCGGTTGCGCGGCGTACTTGACCGGCGCGCTCTCGCACCTCCTGCCGACGGACGTTTTAGCGAAAACGCTGAACGCCGCGGGCCAAATCGACCCGAACAAACTCGTCCCGACGATGTTAATCGAATGCTTGCCGCAATGGTTCTTGGCGATCATTTTGCTTCTCGTTTTGTCGGCGTCGATGTCGACGCTCTGTTCGTTGGCGTTGGTTTCGTCGGCGGCGGTCGGAGTCGACCTTGCGAAGGGTTTTATCGCGCCGAACGCTTCGGAAAAGACGCACTTGACGATTTTCCGCGTTTGCTGCGCCGTTTTCGTTATCGTTTCCTATTTTATCGCGCTTTTCAATCCGTCTTGGATCGTCGCCCTCATGTCGCTGAGTTGGGGCGCGGTCGCGGGCGCGTTTTTGGCGCCGTATATGTACGGGCTCTATTGGCGGCGGACGACGAAAGCGGGCGCGATCGCCGGAATGGTCGCCGGTTTGCTCGTCGCGAACGGTCTTTATTGGGGGCTTTTCGTCGTCGAGGGCGCGGGCGTCGCGAAGAAATACTCGCCGCTGGTCGCGACGATCGCGATGCTCGTTCCGTTCGTCGTCGTTCCGTTGGTCAGCTTCCTTTCGAAGCCGCTTTCTCCGGAGCGCGTCGCGAAGGCGTTCGGCGACGAAGCCGACTCGAGCGCCGAACAAACCGACGCGGTCGCCTGATCGTTCGTTAAATTTGCGCTTTCGGCGGACCAAATCGTTTCGCCGTCGCAAGTAAAAACGATAAAATTTGAAAAAAAGCCGAAACTTCTCTTGCGTCGCGCGGCCCCGATAAGGTATACTCCCCGCGACGCATTTTCGCCGCTCGACGCGTTTGAGTCGCCCGCGAACGACGAAAAAAAACATACCGTCGAAAAATTTCGCCCGACGACGCAAGAAAACGCCGTTCGCGGCAACCAAGAAGCGAGTCGCGACGCGTTGCGAGCGTCCGGCTTCCCTAAAATCGCCTAAATCGGCCAACTTGAACGCAAAGGACGTCGAATGACTACAATTTACGCCGGGAAAAAATTTCGATTGGCGTCGTTATTTTTAACCTTTTCGCTAACGCTCGCCCTCTGCGGCTTCGCGGCGCAGCCGACGAACGAACCGAACGCGCCGCTCGCATCGAACGCTCGCGACCGCTTGATCGCGATTAACTTCACGAAGCTTCTCGAAATTCGGCACGTTTCGAAAAAGAAGATCGACGAAAGCGTTTCCGAACGCGGTTTCGAACTCTTCTTGAAAGCGGTCGACCCGACCAAAATTTACTTGACGCGTCAAGACGTCGACGAATTTGAAGCCCAATACGCGAAAGATTGCGCCCTGAAGGCGAAGGCGGGCAAACTCGACGCCGCGTACGCCGTTTACAATCGCTTCCTGCAACGCGTCGACGAACGAGTCGCCCTCGCTCAAAAACTCCTCGACGAAAACAACTTCGATTTCACCGTCGACGAAGAGTTTATTCGCGAACCGGAACTCCTCGACTATCCGAAAAACGACGCCGAAATCGTCGACCGGATGCGCCGCCGCGTCAAGTTCGAACTCCTCGCGCTCGAAGCGGAAAAACGCGACGAAGAAAAGGACAAAGCCGACGAAACCGAAGCGAACGCGACGGCCGAAACGCCCGCGCAAATCGTTCCGGGTCGCGCCGAAGACCCGATTTCGAAACTCAAGCGCCGCTATTCGACGCTCCAAAAGCGCCTGCGTCAAACGTCGAACGACGACCTCCTCGAAATCTACCTGACCGCGATCGCGAACGCTTACGACCCGCACACGACGTTCATGTCGCCGAAATCTTACGAAAACTTCATGATTCAAATCAGTTTGAATCTCGAAGGGATCGGCGCGACGCTCCAATGGGACGACGGTTACACCATCGTTAAACGCATCGTCAAGGGCAGCCCGGCGGAAAAACAGGGCGAACTCAAAATCGAAGATAAAATCGTCGGCGTCGGCCAAGGCGTCGACGGCGAAATCGAAGACGTCGTCGACATGAAACTGACCGACGTCGTCGAAAAAATCCGCGGCAAGGGCGGCACGACCGTCCGTTTGGAAGTCGTTTCCGAAGACGGCAAACGCAAAATTATCCCGATCGTTCGCGAAAAGATCGACCTCGAAGACTCCGCCGCGCAAAGCGCCGTTTTCGTCGTTTACCAAAAGGCCGACGGAACGGTCGAACTCGTCGACGAAGCGGACGCCGAAACGAAGAAACCGGCCGACGCGGTCGCGCAACTGAAAGTCGGCGTTATCGATCTCCCGAGTTTTTACCTCGACATGAAGGCGAAAAACAGCGGCGGCGCCGGGCGCAGTTCCTCGACCGACGTCGAAAAATACCTCGAAGAGTTTAACGCGAAAGGCGTCGACGCTTGCGTTCTCGACCTCCGTTACAACGGCGGCGGTTCGCTTCCGGAAGCCGTTTCGCTGACCGGGCTCTTCATCGAAACCGGCTCCGTCGTTCAAGTGAAGCCGTCCGAATTCGGGCCCGACCGCGCTCGCTCGTTGAACGACCCCGACCCGAAAGTCGTTTGGAAGAAACCGCTCGTCGTCCTGACGAGCCGCTTGAGCGCGTCCGCGAGCGAAATTTTCGCCGGAGCGATTCGCGATTACGGTCGCGGTCTCGTCGTCGGCGACGAAACGACGCACGGCAAGGGTTCGGTGCAAAGTATGAACGAAATTTCGAGCGTTCTCTTCAGCTCCCTGATGCGCGAAGCTCCGAATTTCGGCGCGATGAAGGTAACGATTCAAGGTTTCTACCTGCCGAGCGGCGTTTCTCCGCAGTTGCAGGGCGTTCCGTCGCACGTCGTTCTTCCGCAGTTCACGAGCGTTCTCGAAGACATTGCGGAATCGGACCTCGACTACCCGTTGACCTTTGAAAAAATCGAACCGGCGCGCTATCCGAAATTCAACCTGACTTCGCCGAGCGTCGTCGAATCGGTCGCGAAAAAGTCGGCCGCTCGCGTCGCCGCGTCGGAGGAGTTCGGCAAGGAAATCGAAAAGATGGAACTGTATCGAACGAGCAAACTCCGCAAAGCGACGCCGCTTAACCGCGAAAGATACTTCGCGGAGCTCGACAAACTCGACGCGAACAAAGAAGAAACGGAAAAAATGGAAGAAATCGTCAACGGCGAATCCGGCGTCGAACGCGACTACTACCTCGACGAAGCGTTGCGCCTGACCCGCGACTATTGCGAAGCGTTGCAAACGCAAAGTCTCGCGCTCTAATCGCGCCCGATTTCGCGCCGTTTGTTTTCTTAACGAAAGCGACCGTTTAACGGCGAAAGGAGCGCCGCGCTCGACCGTTCGCGTCGACGCGGCGCTCCTTTTTCGCGTTTCAACGTTACTCGACGTCGCGTCCTAACGTTCGCCGAACGACGCGAATCGCGAACGCCGCTCGAACCGCGTCGACGTCGAACGCGTTCTCCGCCGCTTTTTCGGCGGTTTCGACGTTTGCGCCGTCCAACTCCGCCAACGAAACGACGCGCTCCCGCAACTCCGGCGGCGCTTCCGTCGACCGATTCCCAACGTTGACGCCGACGCCGACGACGACAAACTCCGCGTTCGGCGACTCGATCAAAATCCCGGCCAACTTCCGCTCGCCGACGTAAACGTCGTTCGGCGGTTTCACCCAAATTTCGGCGCTCGGCGCAAAGTCGCGCGCCGTCGACGCGACCGCGTCCGCGACCCGAAGCGACAGTTCCGCGCTCTCTCGGCGAGTCAACCGAAAATCGCGCCAACGAGCGATCAGCGAAAAAGTTAGCGCGCCGTCCCAAGCGGCCCAAACATGTTCGCCGCGTCCGCGCCCCGCCGTTTGCCGCTCCGCGCCGATCCAAAACGGCGTTTGCGTCGCCGCGTCCGCCGTTCGAATCCAATCTTTCGCCCAATCGTTCGTCGAGCCGACCGTCTCCAACCAAAGCGCGCCCGCGATTTCCGTTCGCCGCGCGATTTCGTCGGCGTCGATCCGTTCCGTTCCCGTCCCCTTTCTTTCCATCTTCCTTCCTTTTTTTGCTCTTGACGCCGCGCGGCGAATTTGTTATACCCCCGACGTCGGTTATTATAGCGCCGCGACGCGAAATTTCCAGCGGCCCTGAAATAACGACGCCGTTTCGCTTTTTCCGTTTTTACCGTCCGACCGGAGCCGGTCGCCGACGATTCGAGGTTGATTATGCTTCACAATTCCCCGAGTCAAGCCCGCCGAACCGCCGCGTTCGCGCTCGCCGTCGCCGCGTTCTTCGGCGCGCTCTTCGAGGAAATCGGGGCGGTCGCCCAACCGCTCGAACCGTCGAGCGTCCCGAGTTGGGCGCGTCGAACCGCCGAAACCGGCGTTTGGCAAGTCGCCGACGTCGCTTCGTCGGGCTTTTCCCTTGTCGCGCCCCTTAACGACTTACGCTCCGTCGACGTTCCTCGCGACGGCGTTTTCGACGCTTCCTTCCCCGACGCGCTCGAACGGTCGCTCGTCTTGCGCGGTCAACTGCCGCCGGTCGTTTCGCCGTCGACGTCGACCAAAATCGGCGAATCGACCGTTTACGACTCGACCGCGCCCTTCGTTCTCCCTCCCGTTACCGGCGACGACCCGACGTTCGCGCCGATTACGCCGACGCTCGACGACGAATCGACGACGATCCAAAAGGTTTTTAGATACCGCGACGATATTTCCGCGTCGTACATGTTCGTTCCTAAAGGCGACTCGAACGGACTCGGAATGCACGAAGTCGAAGGGCGGATTCTTTTCGCGTTCCCTTGGGAAACGATGCGCGAACGCACCTGTTTAAACAACGGCTATTTCCTTTTAACGCCGAGTTTTAAATACAACCATTGGTCGCAAACGGACGTTCCGGCGACGGCGTTCAAAATGCCCGACTCGACCTTCGACGCCGGCCTCACCACTCTCTTCGCGACGAATCTGCGCGATTTGGAAGTGAAGGTCGAAGTTTCGGTCGGCGTCGCGTCGTCGTTCGAAAAGGTCGACTGCGACGCGTTTTACATCCGCGGGCGGGCGATGGGCGCGCTTCCGATCGATAACGACAAGCAAGTGAAGGCGACCGGCGGCCTCATTTATTACGACCGAATCGAGTACAAAATCGTTCCGAGCGGCGGGATTATTTGGCGTCCGAACGAGCAAAACATCGTTCGTCTCGTTTACCCGGACCCGCGCTGGTCGCGTTACATCGCCAAGCTAAACGAAACCGACTGGTGGTTTTACATCGGCGGCGAAATCGGCGGCGGCCGTTGGCTGATCGAAGATCGCGGCGAAACGTTCAACACCGACTACAACGACTACCGCGTCGGGCTCGGCTTGACGTTCGACTGCGACAAAATGAAGGGTTGCGTCGAAATCGGCGGCGCGTTTGGGCGCAAACTCGTTTCGAAACAAGGCGTTTGGTACGAGCCGAAAGACGCCGTTTACTTAAAAACCGGCTTCCTATTTTAACGACGTCGCGTCGCCGACGCTCCGTCGCGCCGCGCGACGCTTTTTTTTACCTTTTCGAACGCCGTAAAAATTCGCGACGTTTCCTCCCGTTCGTCGCGCAAAACTTGCCGCCGCGCCCGTTATTTCCTTTTCCTTAATCGTTTTACGTTCCTTTAACGCCGACTCGTGTTTCCGTCCTTGTTTTCGTTTCGCCCGACCGTTTTTTTCGCCGTCGTTTGCGCCGGTCTTTGCGTCGGCGCGCCTTCGACGGTTTTCGGCGCGGCGCAAACGAACGTTCCCCCGGCGTTTGTCGAAACGGAACCGACGGCTCCAAGTTCCTCAGGAGTCGACGCTTACGCCGCCGAATTTGCCGACGTCGACGCGATTCCTCCCGCCGAATCGACACCTTTTGACGCGCCTTCCCCTCCCGCCGCCGACGCGGACGACGCCGACGCCGCGAACGCGTTTCCGTTTTTCGACGCGACGCTCTTTGGCGACGCCGCGTCGCCCTTCCAAATCGACGCCGACGCGTCCCCGTTCCGACTCGGCGGCGGCGCCCCTCCGTTTCGCCTCCCCGACGCGGAAGTCGACGGCGGCGTCCAAATTTTCGAAATCCCGGAAACGAAAGCGACGCGCTTCGGGCTCTTC
>JAZNJF010000420.1:0-3764 GCA_045577885.1 Thermoguttaceae bacterium
TACTTCGTTTTGACGCATTCGCTCCGTTTTTTTGCGGCGTTTCGGCGGCGTCTTGCGGTTTCGCGCCCAAATCCGCTTTTTCGCCCGCTTCGCTCGCGGCGTTCGAAACGTTCGTTTTCGGATTTTCGGCGCTCTTTTTCATTATTCAACCAATATATTTCCAAAGTAAAAAAACAAGGCCGACGTTCGCCGCTTGCCTTCAAACGCAAACTTCAAACGCCGAAAAAACGCGTCGTTAAAAGCGGCAAATTCCGCAAATTCGTTCTCAAAACGCCGTTATTTCGCTCCGTTTACCCCATAATGCGGCGATTGACCGGAATCGGGATCGATTTTTGCCCCGAAAGATAGGGGCCGGTAACGGAATTCGGATCGCGCTTCACCTCGTCCGGCGTTCCGGAGGCGACGACGAGACCGCCGCGCGCGCCCGCGCCCGGGCCGAAATCGATCACATTGTCGGCGTTTTCGATCACTTCGCGGTCGTGTTCGACGATGAGGAGGGTGTTTCCCAAGTCGCGCAACTTATTTAACGACGCGATTAAGCGGCGGTTGTCGCGCGGGTGCAAACCGATCGTCGGCTCGTCCAAGACGTACAAAACGCCGACCAGCCCGCTCCCGATTTGCGCCGCCAACCGAATCCGCTGCGACTCGCCCCCGGAGAGGGACGGCGCCGGTCGCGACAGCGTCAAATAATCGAGCCCGACGTCGACTAAGAAACGCAACCGCGCGCGAATCTCGTCCAACACCTCCCCGGCGACCTTCCGCTCGGTCGGCGACGGCTCCCAATCGGCGAAAAATCGCGCCAACTCGCCAAGCGGCGTTCGGCAAATTTGGTCGAGCGTCAAGTCGCGAAAACGAACGGCGGCGACGTCGTCGCGCAGTCGACTCCCCAAGCAGGCGGAACATTCGCATTCGTCGACGCGGTATTCGAGCCGACTCCGATAATAAGGCGCGATTCGCCCGGCTTCTTCGAGCGCCGGATAAATCCCTTTAAATTGGAACTTAAAGGCGGTCGGCGTTCCGGGAGGCGTCGGCGCGAACGTTCCGGCGGCCCGCTCTTCCGGCGTCGTCGCTCGGGTCGCGACCTCGACGTCGGCGGCGGTCGCTTCGAACCAACGGTCGCCGGTTCCTTGGAAAATCGCGCGGCGGAACCGGGCGTCCAACCGCTCGAACGGAACGTCGAGCGGCAAGCCGAGCCCGCGAGCGAACGCCCGCAACGTCGCGACCGTCGTCGGCGTTCGGAAGTCCGACCAAAGCGCGACCGCCCCTTCCGCCAACGTTAATTTAGGATCTTTAATGAAACTTTGCGGGCTCGAACCGGTTTGCGTTCCCAACCCTTCGCAATGCGGGCACCAGCCGAGCGGACTGTTGAACGAAAAATGGCGCGGCGTCAACGGTTCGAACGCTCGCCCGCAACTTTCGCAAGAAAGACGGCGGCTCATCGTCGTCGTTTCCCAATCGCGCT
The DNA here is from genome assembly GCA_045577885.1 of Thermoguttaceae bacterium. Classification (GTDB taxonomy): domain Bacteria; phylum Planctomycetota; class Planctomycetia; order Pirellulales; family Thermoguttaceae; genus RUG369. The sequence continues at coordinate 1,463 of JAZNJF010000420.1, forward strand.
CCGGTTTCGCCGAGTCGGCTTTGGCGACGCGAACGACTCCGGCGCCCCAGTCGAGCGCGGTTTCGACGCTCCCGGCGACGCGGCTGCGGAACGCTTTGTCGTCGGCGTCCCCCTTCAACTTGATTCGGTCGACGACGACTTCGACGGAATGTCGAGCGCGTCGGTCGATTTCCGGCGGCGCGTCGAGCGAATGCGTTTCGCCGTCGACGCGAACCCGCAAAAAGCCTTGCGAACGGAGCCGTTCCCAAAGTTTCGGATAATCGTCTCCGATTTCAAGCGTCAACGGCGCCAAAATATACAGGCGCGAATCGGGTTCGCCGCAAAGAATCCGCGCGACGATTTGGTCGGTCGACTGCGTTCCGATCGGGACGCCGCAGTCGGGACAATGCGGAACGCCGAGTCGAGCGAACAAAATCCGCAAATAATCTTGAATCTCCGAAACCGTCCCGACCGTCGAACGGGGCGAACGGCTCGTCGTCTTTTGCTCGATCGCGATCGACGGCGCGATTCCGAACGTTTTTTCGACCTTCGGCTTGCGAATTTGTCCCAAAAATTGCCGCGCCTAACTGGAAAGACTCTCGACGTGACGACGCCGCCCCTCGGCGGAAGCGACGTCGATCGCCAACGACGACTTCCCGCTCCCGCTCGGCCCGCAACAGACGGTCGTTTTGTCGCGCGGAATCTCGACGGTAATGTTTTGCAGGTTGTTTTCGCAAGCGCCGACGATAACGATCGGGCCCTCGATCTCGACGCTCGGAATCGTCGGGCCGTCGTCTTTGCCGCCGGTCGCGCCATTTGCGCCGGTTTTAACGATTTCGTCAACTTTACCGTCCCCGGCGTTTGCATTTTCGCCCCTTGCCGCAGCGCCGTCTTCGCCGTTGTTCCCGTTTTTATCCTTTTTAACGGTTTTAACGTCTCCGTCGCGGCGCGACGCTTCCGCCTCCGCGAGACGTTCGGCAAGCTTTTGGCGGTCGCGCTCCAAAAATTCTTTCAACGCGCGCCCGGTTCGGCTCTCCGGAATTTCGGCGACTTCCTCCGGCGTTCCTTCGGCGACGACGCGCCCGCCGCCGTCCCCGCCTTCCGGACCGAGATCGATCACCCAGTCGGCGGTCTTAACGACGTCGAGGTTGTGTTCGACGATCAGGACGGTGTTCCCGGCGTCGGCAAAACTGCGCAAGACGTTCAAGAGGAGCTTAACGTCGGCGAAGTGCAAGCCGGTCGTCGGCTCGTCGAGGAGGTAAAGCGTTCGTCCGGAACTGCGCTTAACGAGTTCCTTCGCCAACTTGACGCGTTGCGCTTCCCCGCCGGAAAGGGTCGGCGACGGCTGCCCGAGCTTCATATACCCGAGCCCGACGTCGTATAAAGTTTGCAGTTTTTCCCGAATTTTCGGGATATTCTCAAAATGCTTCAACGCGGTTTCGACGTCCAAATCGAGCGCTTGATCGATCGAAAGCCCTTTATATTTGACGGCGCGGGTCTCTTGGTTGAAGCGTCGACCGCCGCAAACCGGGCAAACGGCCCAAACGTCGGCGAGAAAATCCATTTCGAGCTTCGTCGCGCCGTTCCCTTCGCAATGTTCGCAACGCCCGCCCGGAACGTTGAAACTAAAACGCCCCGGTTGGAAACCTTTCGCTCGCGCTTCCGGCGTCTCGGCGTACAAACGGCGAATATCGTCGAATAATTTAATATACGTCGCCGGATTGGAACGCGGCGTCCGACCGATCGGCGCTTGGTCGATCGAAATCAGCTTGTTGAGGTGTTCGACGCCCTCGATCGCTCGGTGCGCGCCGGGCTCGCCGTTCGCTCGGTTGAGATCGCGGGCGAGCGCTTCCTTCAAAATATCGTTGACGAGCGAACTTTTTCCGCTCCCGCTGACCCCGGTAACGCAAACGACGCCGCCGAGCGGGATTTTCACGTCGATATTCTTTAGGTTGTGATGCGTCGCGCCGCGAACGACGAGGAACCGCCCGTCCGGCGCCTTGCGCTCTTTCGGAACGGCAATCTCTTCTTCGCCGTTCAAGAATCGAGCGGTCAACGACTCCGCGCGGCGATTTTGCAAAACGTCGGCGACCGAGCCGGCGGCGACGATCTTCCCGCCGCGAATCCCCGGGCCGGGCCCAAAATCGACGAGGTAATCGGACGCGAGCATCGTATCTTCGTCGTGTTCGACGACGACGACGGTATTCCCGAGGTCGCGCAACCGCGTCAGCGTCTCGATCAGCCGCTCGTTGTCGCGGGGATGCAACCCGATCGACGGCTCGTCCAAGACGTACAAAACGCCGACCAACCCGCCGCCGATCTG
>JAZNJF010000421.1:0-17234 GCA_045577885.1 Thermoguttaceae bacterium
CTTTAAAACGCCGCCCGCCGCCGATCGCCTACCGCCCCCTTAAAATCGACGCGACCGTCAAACTTCGCCGATTTTTCCGTGTCATTTTTCAATCCAGCGCGACCGAATCAACCGATTCGCGCTTTCCGGCGTCCAAGTCGCGGCGCTTTCGTCGTCGAAAACGCTTTCGACGGCGTTCGGCGAGTTTGCGTCGGGCGGTTCGACGACGGTAAAAATCCGGTTGAAGCGGTCGAATCCGCGACTCATAAAGTCGGTCGGCTCCGGCGAATGGTCGAGCCCAAACGCGTGTCCGAGTTCGTGCAGCCCCGCCCCGAGCGTCGAGGCGGTCAGCGCCCAACGCGTCCGGCGGAATCCGGAGTCGGCGGCGAAATCTTCCGAAATCGGGCGGGCGTCCGCGAACGCGTCGGCGACGTCGACCAACGAATCGGGCCAAGAAAACAACGTCGACGCGTCGAGCGCCGCGACCGAACCGCCGCCAAGCGCGACTCGCGCCCAAGTCGAGCCGGGCCGCCCCCGCTCCGCAATTTCCCCAACCGCGCCGTTTCGCCCAGACGCTATATCTTGTCCAACCGCTCCGTTTTGCACAACCGTTTCGCTTTGCCCGATCGTTTCGCTTTGCCCGGTCGCCGCATCCTCGTCGTCGGACGCCGTCGTTTTGCCGGCCGCGCCGATCGTTGAAATCGTTAAAAACGCTTTTATCCGTTCTTCTTCCGCCTTTTTGGCCGCCGCGACCGCTTCATTTTGCGCGCTTTCGCTATTTTGCGCACCCCCGTTAACCGCGACGACCGCTTCCGTCGTCTCCATTTCGCCTAATTTTCGAGCGAACGCGACCGAAACGAAGTACCGCGCGAATTCGGTCGCCAAATTCGACGCTTCGATCTCCCGATAAATCGCTCGAAACCGCTCCGTTTCGGAAAGCGCCGCGTATTCGACCGCCGTTTTTTCGCCGCGCAAGACCCAAACGACCGGGTCGCCCGCCTCGTCGAGTTCGAGCGAAAAAGTTCGGCGCCCGTATCCGGCGTCGTTCAACCGTTCGGCGGTCGCCGTTTGCCAAAGGAGCGCGGCGGTTCCGATTTTCGTTCGAAAATTATTCGACGTTTTTTCGGCGGTTCGCGCGCTTTCCGCCGCCTTGCCCGGCACGACCGCTTTAACCGCTTCATTTAGCGCGACCGCTTCATTTTGCGCAATTTGTCCGACTTCCGCCGCGCCTGCCGCTTCGGAACCGCCCGTTAAAACCGCTTCCCTTTCCTCAACGTTCTTATTTTCCGTCGTTTGCGTTTGGGCTCTCGTCCAAAATTCGGGCGTCGCGAACGTTTCGGCGCCGCTTGAGTCGACGAAGTAAATCAGCCGAACGAAACGCGGATTGTCGTCGGGGCGCCGCGTCAAAAAAAAGTCGATTCGCGACTCGCCGACCGCCGGCGTCAACCGGTTTTCGCCGGGAACCAACTCGACGAGAACCTTGAACCGCCCCGCGACGACCGGCGCCCGCGTTACCCGAGTCGGTCGCGACGACGACAAATTCTCGACGACGACCGTCCCCCGCTCGACGCCCGGCGCCGTTCCCCGCAAGAGCGCGACCGAATACGAAACCGCTTCGCCGCTCGTAAAGTTTTCGATTCGAATCGGTTCCGTCGGCGACGTCGCGTCGTCATCCGCGTCCGAAACGCCGCCCGCCGCGTCGACGCCGTTCTCGCCGCCGTTCTTGTTGCCAACCTCGCCGCCGTCAAGAAAACGCGTCGCCGCGTCGACTCGAACGCCGTCGAGTTCGCCCCCGACGACGCTTGCGACCGACGCGACGAACGCCAAAACCGCGACGCAAACGCTTGCGACGTTTAACGTTGCGCGTCGAGTCATTTTTCCTCGGCGCCGTTTCGAACGACGGTTTCCGGCGGCGTTCCGTCAAGGGGCGTTTCGAGTTCCGTCGGCGCTTCCAGCTCGACGTTTCCGTCCTTCGCGAAACGCAATCCGCGCCAAACGCTCCAACCGATGAAGGCGACCGTTACGACCGCCGCCAACGCGTACGCCAAGGGAAGTTCCAACCCAAATCCGGTCGGGCCGCCGTGTTCCGTCGACGTCCACAAGATGTAACTAACGACGACGAACGTCATGAAGGCGCCCGGAATCGCCGCGATCCAGCCTTGTTTCTTCAAGCCGTAAAGCCAAGCCGCGCCCGCCGCAAGGGTCGACGCCGCAAGGACTTGGTTCCCCCAAGCGAAGTAGTTCCAAAGTTTGCCGAACGACGCCGCGTTTTGATTCGACCACCAAAGAAGGGCGCAAATCGCCGCGATAATCGGCGCGCAAATCGCCAACCGTTTCGCAATCGGTTTTTGGTCGATTTTCATCATTTCCGCGAGCGTCAGGCGCATACTCCGCATCGCGGTGTCTCCGGAAGTGATCGCCAGCACGACGACCGCGACGACCGTCGTTTTCCCGAGCCAAGAGCCGAGGAAATCTTCGGTAATCTTTGCCAACACAAGGTTTGGATTCTCCGCCATCAACGCCGGAACCTTGTTGTAAATCGCGAGCGCGGCGCCGGCCCAAATCATCGCGACAACGCCTTCGAGAACCATCATCCCGTAAAACGACGAGCGCGCTTGGCGTTCCGTCTTCATCGTGCGGGCGATAATCGGCGATTGCGTCGCGTGAAACCCGGACAAAATCCCGCAGGCGATCGTTACAAAGAGGCACGGAATAATCGGTTGCGTTAGTTTGCCCGCCTTAAACGCCTCCGACTCTTGCAGAATCGACGGATCGCCGAAGCCGCGAATCAAAAGCGAAACCAAGAGCGCGCCGCTCCCGACGAGCAGAACGCCGCCGAAAATCGGGTAAAGTTTGCCGATGATCTTGTCGACCGGAAACATCGTCGCGACAATATAATAGAGGAAAATCGCCCCGACCGCGCCCCAAAAGAACGGAATGTCCGGCAGAAACGTTTTGTCGATCAGGTTCGCCGGAACGTTGATGAAAACGGCGACGACCAGCGCGAGCAGAAAGACGGTAAAAGCGGAAAACGCGCGGTAATAAACGGCGCCAAGGGTCAACTTAATGAAATAAGGCAGGTTCGCGCCCCGGTTGCGCAGCGACGCCATTCCGGCGATGAAGTCGTGCGTCGCGCCGCCGATAATGTTCCCGATCGGAATCAGCAGAAAGACGATCGCGCCAAACTTAATCCCCGCGATTACGCCGATTACCGGCCCGACGCCCGCGATGTTCAGGAGCTGAATCAGCATATTTTTCCAGTGCGGCAAAACGACGTAATCGACGCCGTCCGCCTGTTGAATCGCCGGAGTAACGCGGTCGTCCGGCCCCAAGACTTTTTCGACAAAACGGCCGTAAGTCAAGTAACCGACGACCAATAGAACGATTCCCGTCAAAAACAGAAGCATCGTTTTTTCCTCTTTTCTTCGCTTTTTCGGCTCTTTCGAGTCGCCAATCTCCAATTTCGCAACGATTAAGCGTTCGCGACCTCCCCCGACGCCGACGCAACGACGCGAAGCGGAACGGTCGCTTTCCTTATTTTACCAAGAGACGCAAATTTGACAAGGCGCTCCCCAAAACCGCCCGACGCCGCCAAGCGTCGCGCAAGAAACGGCGAACGGCGCCGCCTCCGCGTCGAGCGTAAAACTCGAACTCGGAAACGACGCCGTTTCAACGTCGCGCTAAACGAAGCCGTTAAACGACTTCGACGTTTTTACTTCGCGAACTCCTGCAACTCTTCCGGAATCCAAACCGGGAGGTCTTTGATCGAGTCGCGAGCCGCTTGCGACGTCGGAACGCCCCACAATTCGAAGAACGGGCCGAGGTTTTTGCCGGTATTGCGCGACATACGCACCATCCATTGGTCGCGTTTTTCGTCGTCGTTTTTCGGCAGTTCGGCTCGCGGCGCCTTGCGGTACTCGTCGACGGAGCGGATAAACGGTTCCCAACCAAAGGCTTCGAGCATTTGGACGGTCATCCCGAGCGCGAGGAACGGGTCGGACTTCCAAACTTCGAACGAACGGCCTTCTTTTTCGACGTAACGCTTGAACCGCTTGACGCGAGCCTCTTTCCCAATGGCGCCCGGACGCGAATCCGCCGCGGCGATACCGTTCAATTTCTCCATAACGTAAAGCGTGAAGTAGTTGACGGTTACCTCGGTCGTTCCTTGGAACGTCCAGTGCCCGGATTGGTGGTTGTGCCCGAACTCGTGATAGAAGCCCCAGTTCCCTTGCGTCTCCAATTTCTTGGCGTCGGCGAGGTCGTTTTGGACGTCCATCCAGGTCATGACCGGGTAGCCGGAGTGCATGTAACCGGCCGAAATTTGGCGGTCGCAGCAGATGCGTTCCGGACGGTCGCGACGCATCGGCGTCGACGCAAACTCGGCGATGTAGTCGAGCGCGGCGTCCCAAACCATCATAAGTTCTTGCGGATTATCGAGTTTGCGAATGACCGACGACGGGAGCGTAACGACGACGTTCGTCCCTTGCAGTTCGGCCCAAGGCGCCGGATATTCGCGAATCTTCTTCCATTCTTCCAACGACGTTTCGCCGCGGACGAACCAAGGCGCCTTCACCGCGCCGGAGATTTCGACTTCGATTTCGCCCAAACCGGCGCCTTCGATTCCGCGCGGAACAACGACGTAAACCGGACCGCCAAACGGGTTGGCAATTTCCATTTCCGGCGATTTCAGCGTTTTTTCCAACGCGATTTCGGGATAGCGCGTCCAGCTGTTGAGGTGCCAGTTCTTGTCGCGGTGCGCCCCAATACGGATTTTCAGTTGACGCGGGAGCTTTTTGAAGGTCGCTTCGTCGACGCGAACGGTAATCTTTTCGCCCGGCGCGGCGTAAAGGCCGGTCGTGTTCCAGTCCGGAACGCCGGTCTTAATCGCGACTTTAACCCCTTGCAAACGCTCGGCTTCCGACGGAACCGGGCCCGGGAAATCTTGCGCCGCGGCGAGCGCCGGCACGTCGTCCGCGTCGGTCGTCCCGTCCATTTGCCCGGCGATATATTGGTCGGTTTGAATCGCTATCGTCAAGCGGGCCAACAGGTTGTCGCTCTTGATCGGCGCCTTTTCGGTCGGAACGATTTCGTCGCCGCCGGACGCCAAGCGTTCGAACGCGCCGCGCTTTTCCTTCGGGAGGTGGCGATACGTCAACGAAGCCGTCGACGAAATTTGACGCAACGTCGCCGCGTCGGTCGCCGCAAGTTCTTTTTCCGCGACGTCTTTCGAAGCGCCGATTTTATCGACGAAACGGACGACTTCGCCGCCGGACGCAAATTGCGGAATCGCGGCCTTTACGTTATACTCGTTCGCGCCGACCGGATCGACCGAGCCGTCCGCCCAAGCGAGTTCGACGCCGTGTTTGGTAAAGCTAGCGTTCCCGGCGTGATCGGTCAAGAAGTTTTTCCCCGGGTTCAGTTGAATCCAGCCCCAACCGAGCGAACCGGCGACGAACCCGGCGCCGCTCTTGACGACGTCGAGTAGTTTGTCAAATTGCTCTTTCGGAATGTTCGCGGCCGGGCCGAACATCACGTCGAACGAGGCCGGAACCTTGTCGACCGAGACGGCGTTAAAACCTTCTTTTTTCAAGAGTTCCGCCGTCGCCGGATTGCGCCAAACGGCGACGCGAATATCGGCGTTTTTCTTGTCGGCGTCCGCGCCCGCCGCCCAACGGACGACGTTCGCAACAAAACGTTGCGTCGACGCCGTCTCGGCGATTTTATCGGCGTTGCAATAACCGTCGTGCCCGAAAACGACAACGCGTCCCTTCTCCGCAAACGCCGCCGCGACAAGGGGTTCCATAACGCCTTTTTCGTATTCGCCGACGACGACCGGGAAAGCCGAATCGCCGAGCGCGACGACCGGCCCCGGCGCCCCGCTCTTAATAATCGTATCGACGCCGTCGGTCATCGCCGCGATCGCCGCCGCCTTATCTTCTTCGCTCGCGACGGGATTCGCCGCAAAAAGCGACGCCGCGCCGCAAAAAACCGCGCTCAACGCCAACGCCGAAACGCCGAACGCCCGCAGTCCAAACTCGTTAATCTTCATCGAGTTCGCCTCTTTTTAAATCTTGTTATTTGGTTGGTTAACCGAACTTCGCCCGCGACGCGCGACCGCCGAAGCCGCCGTTCGAAATTTTGCCGTAATCTCGACGCGTCGCGACAAAACGCCGCAAACGCGCCAAACTCCCGCAAGTCGTTCAATCGTCGAACGTTCCGATCGACTGCGAGTGCGAGTCGAAACTCGTCAAAAACTCGACGATTTCAAGCGCGTCGTCGGTGAAATCGCGGAAGTAAAGTTTGCGAATTTGGTCGAGAATAAAACGCTTTTGCGAACCGTTCGGAACGGTCGGAAATTGCGCTTTTTCAAGGATTTCCGTTTCGGCGCGTCCAAGAGCCAACAAGACGCCGCGCCCGGTCAAACTCCAAAAACGCATCGCCTTTAGACGTCGACCGTTATCGGTTTGCGCGACGCGGCCCTCGGCGAGAACGAACTCGCCCAAATCCGGAATTAACCCCGGCGAACGCTTGACTTGCGAAAAACCGTTCCCGACGTTGAGCATCCACCCCTCGCCCGACTTCCAATAGGCGACGAGCTTGTCGCTTCCGACGACGAAATAAAGATCGTCCGGTCGCAAACGCCGCATTTTCAAGCCTTCCGTCGCCGGAGCCGCCGCGTCGGACGCGTCCGAACCCGAAGCGGTCGACGCCGCCTTAACAGGTTGCGGTTTCGGCGCTTGCGGTTGCGCCGCCGGTTCGATCAAAATCGGTTGTCGGCACTTCGGACAGCGCCGCGTTTGTCCGCGCAACTCGTCCTTCGCGTCGATTTTACTTCCGCAACTTCCGCAAATAACCCGAATAGCCATCGCAATCCCCTTATTTTAGCGACTTTACGCGACGCGCCGAACAAACGCCCGCCGCCGACGCGAAACTTTCGTTTCTCTAATTTTAACCGTTTCGCGCGATTTTTCAAGCGGTTTCGCGCAAATTTCGGACGTATTTTCCCCGACGCGAACCGCCGCGTTGCGATCAACGGTCGTTTTCGGCGAGATAACCCAATATTTCGTCGAGGTTTGCGTCGCAAGAATGAATTGCGACGACGCGCTTCGTTTTCGTATTAATATACAAAAATTGGCCGCGCATCCCGCCCTTGCCGAACGCGAAACCGGAATCGCCGACCGGGTGCAACTCGAAACCGCGCTTCAACACTTCGTCGACCGCCGCTTCGGAAAGGATTCGCTTGCCGTCGTAAACGCCGCGCTGCACGTATGTTACGCCAAGTTTCGCCATGTCCTCGGTCGAAATATACATCCCGGTCGCGCCCATTGGAAAGCCTTGCGGGCACTTCGCGAACGCGCATTCGGCAAACTTCATCGGCGCCAACGCTTCGCGGATAAGGAAATCGTCGAGCCGCTCGCCCGTTTTTTCGGAAACGATTCGCGAAACCAAATAAAACGCCGCGTCGCTGTAAACGCTTTTTTCGCCGGGTTTATACTTCAACGGTCGTTCGAGAACGAGCCGCAAATAATCTTGCGACGCCCAGTCGTTCGGGTTTTCCGCGTCGATATCGAGGAAGCCGCGCCCAAAACCGACGCGGTGCGTCATCACGTCGGAAATCTTGACGTCGCGCCACTTCGGATCGAAGTTTTCCGGAAATTTCGCTTCGAAAATCGGAAAAACCGGGTCGTCGACGTCGAAAACGCCGCGATCTTGCAGAATCATAACCGCCGTAACCGCAAAGAGTTTCGCAACCGAATACGTGTTTTGGCTCCGCGACGCCGGGCGAACTTGCTTCGTTCGCGAAACGCCGTCGCAAACTTCGCAAACCGCGTAAACTCGCCCGTCTTTTTCGGCTAACTCGACCAATTTTTCGAACATCGGTTTCGACGCCGCGTCGCTCGTTTTCACTTTTTCGTCAACCTCCGAAATCGCCGCGACTTCCGCTCCGACGTTTTCCGCGTTATCGTCGACTTCGTAAACCGCGCCGACGCCGTTATTACTCGCCGTCGCGACGCCGCCGAAAAGCGCGACCGCCAACGCGACGTTTCGCCAATTCGCCTTCATATTACCCTCCGTCGTTTTCAAAGCGTTACTCGTTTTGCGTCAAATAGTTAAGCAATCCTTCGCACCCGGCGAGAACGTCGTTCCAAGCGGCGTCGAAGTCGTTCGTGTACCAAGGGTCGACCAAGTCGCGCGGTCGGTCGGTATAATCGAGCAGAAGCGAAATCTTGTTTTCGCAACCCTTAGGACAGACGCGCTTCATATTGCAAAGGTTTAGGCGGTCCATTCCGATCAACATATCCCAACGCTCGAAGTCGTCGGGGCGGAGCCGCCGCGCCGTTTTTCCCGCGCAGGAAATCCCGTGTTCGCTTAACTTGCGTCGCGCCGCCGGGTAAACCGGATTTCCGACTTCCTCGGCGCTCGTCGCGGCCGACGCGATCTCGAACTCGTCCGCGCGCCCCGCTTTCGCGACCAAATCCTTCATCGCGAACTCCGCCATCGGACTTCGACAAATGTTCCCGTGACAAACGAATAGTATCCTCGCCCGATACGCAAAGTCGCTATTGGACGAGGCTAACCGCTCCTTCCGACGAGGGAGGAGAACGCTAAGTCGCTTGGAGCCGAAACGCATCAGGCTACCTTCGCTTTCTTTTCTAACAGTTCCAAAATGGCCAAGTCGGCGCTCCCGTAGTAGGCGCTTTCGCCCATCAACTCCGTAACGCCCGCGCGGTCAAAATAGCCGCGAACCTGTTCGGCGGCGCCGCAGAATACCACGGTCTTCCCCCGTCGCTTCAGGGCTTCGCAGGTCTCCAGCATAGCGTGAGCGCCGGACAAGTCCACGCTGGACATACCGCGCAGCGAGAGAATGAGATAGTCGAACCTGTCGGCTTCTTTCATACGGTGGACGAATTCGTCCACGTCGCCGAAGAAGAGGGCTCCGGTGATATATGCCATGCCGCAGCGCTCATGCGTCGCAGGATCGGCGACGGGTCGCTTAGACACGCGGGCCGGGTCAATGTCGGAGAACTCGATTTTGATCCGGCTGGAGTTCACCATAAACAGAACGGCGGAGTAGACGACGCCCATAATGATAGCGACGGTCAGATCGAACAGCACGGTTGCGATCAAGGTGATCACGAACTGACTTATCGCGGACTTGAAGCGACGAGCGAAGATGTAGCGGACGCCCTCCCAGTCGTTCATACGCCACGCCGTAACGATCAATACGCCGGCCAGCGCGGCTAACGGCAACTTCGCCATTACGCCGCCCAACAGGAACATTGAAGCCAGCAGAAACACGGAATGAAACACGCTGGTCAGACGAGTCTGCTGACCGGACTTGACGGCCACGCTGGTGCGAGCGATCGCCGCGGTGGCGGGCACGCCGCCCATCAGAGGCAGCAGCATGTTGCCGACGCCCTGAGCGATCAGCTCCTGGTCGGCGCAGAAGTTTTCGTTCTTCATACGGGCTGCGGAGGCGCCGCACAGCAGGCTTTCGATCATCCCAAGAGCGGCGATCGTAACCACGGGAGACGTCAAATCGGAGATCATTCGGACGCTCAGACCGGACAGACTTAGGCGATCCTCCAACCACAGAGTCTTGGGGATATCGCCCACCGTGGCAAGGGAATCCATACCGCAAACCATGGAGACGACGGCGGCGACGACGACGCCCGCCAGAGAGCCGGGAACCTTGGCGCCCCACTTCTTCGGCCACGCCAACATCACGACCACCACCAGAACGCCGACGGCCACGGATTCCGCGTTGGGGTGGAAACCCAGACGACCGTAGGAGGCCAACTTTTCCAAAGCGGTGGCGCCCTCGGAAACCGTGCCGAAAAAGGCGTCGATCTGGCCCAGAGCGATGATGACGGCGATACCGGAGGTAAAGCCCATAATCACAGGCATAGGAATAAAGCTGATGAGACGGCCTAACTTCAACATACCGGCCGCCAACATTAACGCGCCGGCGGCGAAGCAGGCCAAGAACACGCCCTGAAGACCGTGTTGCGCCACGATACCGATCAGCACGGCGCTCATCGCGCCGGTGGGCCCGGAGACCTGATAGGAAGCGCCGCCCAAAACGGCGATAACGACGCCGGCCACAATGGCCGTAACCAAACCGGCGGCGGCGGTGGCGCCGGAGCTAACGCCGAAGGCCAGAGCCAACGGCAACGCCACGGCGCAGACCGTCAAGCCGGCCATCATATCCTTGGTCAGCCGAGCGGCGTTATATCCGGAAAACTCCCGCTTTAGCCCTTGAACAAACTGTGAGATCATTTGAATTGCCTCTCCAAAATATTTTTAACCCAATTCTATTCCCACACTATACCACAGCCTTTCAAGAAATCAAGAAGAAAAAACGACGAAACATCTCTCCGGAGTTCACACAGTTCCGCCGGTAAGACAAAATTGTTAAAGCGGATGGAACGACGCTTCCGCAGATACTCCCGACGCTATCGTTCCCGTTCCCGACGGCGCGCCTCCGACCGCAAGAGGATTGCGGGAACGCGATAGTCCGCGACGACTCTTTGATTTTCTATTTTTCGCGCCGCTAATCTTTATACCGCCGTTTCCCAACGGTTGGACGAAACCGACGCTTCCCGTTTACGCGTCGGTCTCGTCGTTTAAATCGGCGAAAAACGCCGCGCCGCCCGCCGCGACGCGACGTCGTTACTAATGACGCCGCGTCAAGGAATCGGCCAAACTTCGTCCGTGTAAAGGGGCGTTCGGACGCGAAGCGGCAAGTCGTCTCCGCCGTCGGCGCTAAACTCGACGCGGTAGACGCCCGGTTCGAGCCGAATCTCAACGTCTTGCATTTCAACGACTTCCGGCTCGGCGAGCGGCTGTCCGTATCGTTTCGGCGTCTCGCCCGGCAGCGCGAACAAATATTGACCGCGCGTCGCTTCAGACGGTATCGCAAGGGTTGCGTCGACGTTCTTTCCGGTTATCTTAACTCGCGGGTTCGCAACGTTTGCGCCGTCCGCCGTCGCCGCGTCGGTTTCTCGGAAATGAACTTGCAAACCGAGTCGACAAGGCTTTTCGACGCGGAGTTCCCAAGTTCGCGACGCCGCGTCGGCGCCGATTTCTTGCCAAAGCGGATAAACGACGCGGCGGAACGACTTAGAACCGTCGGGCGCCGTTTCGAGACGCAAGTCGTTCCGCTTTCCGAGAAGCGCGTTTCGTTCCTCGACCGTTTTTTTCCCGTAAAGAGCCGGGTCGACGCGAAGTAGCGCTTTCACCTCTTCCGGAACGCGACCGGACAGGCGCAACTCTTCGTAAGTCCTTATCAAATCGAGAATTTCGCCGATAAACGGATGTTTCGACGCGGCGGCGACCGACGCTTGGAACGAGAACGACGCGTCGTAACCGATCGTCGTTCCGAGGCAATACTCGTACATATCCGGCGTCGCGTTGCGGTCGTACCCGTAATACCAGCCGACGTCGAGGCGCATATTATTGTCCTTCATTCCGAGAAAACCGCCGGAACGCTCTTCCAAATAAGCCTTTAGGTCGTCGTGCCCGTCCGCCGACGCCGAGCGCGAGATCATATGCCAAGAATACGGCGAACAACTGCTCCCTTGATAAAGAATATTCTTGTCGTTAATCTTGTCGTAAAACGCTTTATGAAGGCGCGCGTTGTAATACCAATGCTCCGAACCGTCTCCCGGGCGTTGCAGCAGTTCCGAACCGTCGAAATAGATCATATCGAGCGGCAATTCGTTGGCGACGCGCGCGAAATTCCCGGCGATTTCGTCGATAAAGTCCGTGTCGAGGTCGGGCAGATGATACCCGTACGCGCGAACAAAATGCGACACGTCGGCGCCCTTTTTATGCGCCGCGATTTTCGTTCCGTAAAGTCCGCGTTCGCAATCGGTTAAGCCGTTCGCGTCGACGCCGCCGTATTGAATTAATTCGTCGTCGATGCGAACGACCTGACCGGAACCCATATACGGGTCTTCCCCGACCGGGAAAACGGTCGCGTCGGTCGCCGTCGGAATTGTTTTTTCGCTCGGGTCGGCGCTCAAATCGGCGGCCAACGTCGTCGACTCGCCGAGGACGAAGCGTTTGTCCGGAACCGGCGTCAAATACGGGTCGTTCCTATCCACCGACGCCGCAAGGAGATGGAGTCCAAAACGGATTCCTTCGGCGCGGAATTTTTCAATCGTTTGACGCAACGTCGGCAAACCGCCCGGGAAGTTCGCTTCGTTGACGCGGTAACGCCCGGTCGACTCGCACCAAGAGTTTTGCAGGAGCAGAATTTGCTTAAACCCGCCCCGTTTCGCGAATTGCAACGCCGCGTCGTACTCGTCGACGTTAAAATAAGTCAGGAAGAAATAGGAGTCGCGAACGTGTTTCGAGGCTTCGCGCCAACCGCCGCCCGGCCTCGGCGACGGAATCCCCGCCGCCCGCTGCATTCGCTCGACCACTTTCGGCCAATACCACGCCGGAACCGCGACGATCGCGCACTGCGCTCCTTCGAAGCCGTGTCGCTTGTAGGCGTTCGCCGACAAAATTCGCGTCGGCGCGTCCCAAAGCGGCGACGCGGCGTCCGCAAAGTCTTCAAGGAGAACGGTTCGCTCGTCCGCGCCCTCGCCGAACACCGCCTCGACGCGATCGATTAACGTTCGAACGCTCTTCTTGCCCGGCAGGGAGTTGTAATAAAAATAAAGACGGCGAACGTCGTCGTATGTCAAATCGTTCAGCGGCGGCGCCGTTAAGTCGAGCGTTCGCCAACCTTTAAAGTCGATCGGAATGTAATCGTCGCGATGCCCGCTCTTCCCGCCGAGTTGAATTTTGAGCTGTTGACCGTTCCCGTCTCCCCAAACGCGAACGCGAATCGCTCGGCAACCGGTCAGGTCGAGCGGCTCGGCAAACGAACGCCCGCGAACCGACCAGCCGTCGTTGTTTTCGCGGGTCGAATTCGCGCAAAACTCGGCGACCGGCTTGTCGGAACTCCCGTCTTTGCTTGTCTTACCGCCGTCGACGTTTTCGGCGGCGCCCCGCGGCAAGGGCCGGAACAAATGCAAACAGCCGTCGAGGTTGTTTTGCGCCCGCCCGGTATGCGACGAAAGGGGGCGGACGTTCGGCGCCGCCGTCATCACCGCGATATGAAAGCCGTCGTCCGAAATCGCGGCGTTGATTTGCCCGGCGATTCGCGAACCTTGCGGCGCGCCGAGTCGGAAAATCGCGATTTCGTCGACCGGCGATTTCGCGTCGAGCCCAAGCAGGCGCAAAACGACGCTTCCCATCCTCCGCTTCGCCTCGAACTTCGCTTTCGTTCCGTCCTCAAACTCGACGATTAACGTTTCAAACGTCGTTTTCTCCTCCGTTATTCGTTCGACTCGCGTCGCGTCGACCGTTCGCCCGTTCGAAACGAACGAAAACGCCCGAATCGGCGCGCTCGTTTCGACGCCGTCCGCCCGCTTCAAGACCGCGGTCGCGTCCGCGCCGAGGATTAAGGTCGCGTCCATAAGTTGCCAAACCGCCGCCGGTTTTACCGGTTTCGCGGAATTTTCCGATTTTAACGCCGCCGGTTCCGAAACGGTCGCCGCAATCGCCGCCGACGACGGAACGGTCGCCGCCGTCAAAACCGCCCCCAACGCGACAACGCTCGCCGCCGCTGCGTTCCGTTTCGTCGTTTTTTTCCAATTTTGTCGATTTTTCCGCATCGCCGCCTCCCGAACGCCGTCCGCGAACGCTCGCCGACGCCGTTTTCTTCCTTAATAATAACGTCTTGAAACGCGAAAATTCGCCCTTATATTAATAACGACAAAATCGGCGAAACGACGGCGCCTCGAAAGACGCGCGAATCGCCGTCGCAATGCCGTCAACCTAGCGTTAAACTTTGCGCAACCCCGCTAATTTAACGCGCCTTCTCCTCTTCCGCCCAACGTTCGAACGCCTTTTGGAGCGTTTCCTTCGCGACGAGGCCCTCGTGCAACCAAATTCGCGCGCGCATTTCGATTCGTTGGCCCGGCTCGAATTTTTGCTCGACGACGCCCGGCCAACCGACGCAAAGCGGCCCGTAATAACGGGTTAGCCAAGTCGGCGGGAAGTCCGGAAAGTTCGGCGAAAGGAAGATCGCGGCGCCGCTCAACGCGTTTTTCTCGCCGGTTTCCTTGTCGGGCGCGCCAAATCGCGACGTAAAATCGGCCCAACGAAGCGGTTTTTCCGGCATGTCGCCCTTCGCGAGGCCTTCGTCGGTCAGAATAAAGCGGTCTTCGCCGTTTTTGCCGACCGGGCGGAAGCGAATTGTTAGCCCGCCGTAACTTTTGCCCTCCGCGCCGCGCAACGAAATCGGTTTTTCGTTCGGAATCAAAACGATTTCAACGTCGACCGAGCGGCAACGAACGCCTTCGAACGTCTCGACCGGCCCGGTTTTAACGCGAACGATTTCCGTAACGACTTTTTCGCCGTAAAGCGGCGCGTTTTCGGCGATTCGCTCTCCGACGCGCTCCCCGTTTTGCCCGTCTTTCGCGGTCGGGTCGAGTTCGGCGTCCGTTTTCGTCGCGTTCGGGCCGACGAACCAACCGTTTTCAACCGCAAATTCGGCAAAGTCGCCGCCGTTTTCGCCGTCGCCGCTGGAAATCGAACGGTCGATGAAACGGACGAAGCGTTGGCGAATCGGCGCGTTCGTCGTCCAAAGGTCGTATTCGCGCTTCGTTCCGTCCGCTTCCCAAACGCCGACCGCCGGCCAAGTCCAAAAAACGCCGCGATGATGATAATGATCTTTCGGCGCCAAATCGGTCAGATTTTCGCCGTCGACGCCGTTCAGCGGATAGAGATAGCACCCGGCGCCGCGACGCGAATCGGTTTTCGGAACGTTTTCATGTTCAAGAAACGAATAGCGGTAACTAAAAACGACTTTTTCGCCGTCTCGCAAGGTCAATTCGCCGTCGTCGAGCGTCCAATCGAAGGCGGCGGACTTTTGCAACGCGCTTTCGTCGGTCGTTTGCTCGTTCGCGGCGTTCGCAACCGACGCCTCGGCGCCCAACGTTTCGCCGACCGGGCCGCAAAACGGCGAAAGCGCGCCCGCGCCGGCCGTTAAAACCGTTAAAGCCGTTAAAATAGTCGCCGTTTTTTTCGCAGTTCGTTTCTTTGTTTGATTCTTCATTAAAATCGCCTTTCGTTTTACCTTTCGACGTCCTTTACCCAACGCGTCAAGTTGCGTCAACATTCATTTCCTCGCTCAAAAGCGCCGCCCATTTTTCCTATTCCTCCCCTTTTGGCATTTTTTAACGTCTATCCGTCTCGCTCTTCAGTCGATTTTTCTTTAAACGACGCGTTCGTATTCCCCGATCGTTACAAGCGGCGTTCCCCCGACTTAGAAAGCGAATATTTTTCGTTTGCTCAATTTTCCCCTTTCTCGACCGGTCAATCTTTGCGCATTTTGCCCCGTTTCGCCGTCTTGAGTTAAAATAGCAAAGACAGACAATTCCGTCGCCCGTTTTTTTATCTTCGTCCCATCGTCAACGCTAAAACCGACGCGCCGCCGGCCGTCTAAAAAGGAACCGCTTCAAGAATGCGCACCACCGCCGACTTAAACCGGATAATCGATAAAATCGCCGACAAAACTCCCGCTCGTTTCGACGCGCCTTCGCCCCAAAACGCCGAAGTTCGTCGGACGCCCGACTCCGCCTTCCTCGAAACGCGTCGCCCGAAAACGCCGGACGCCGAGCCTTCCCAAGAACTCGACGCGGCCGACGGGAACGACTCCTCGCGTTCGTTCGCTTCGCGCCTCGCCGCCGATTCCGATTTGCTCGCGTCGACGCCGACGCGTTCCGCCTCGACTCGCGAACGCCGTCGTTCGCAAACGCCCTTAATTTCGTCCGACGCTTCGCGTCCTCCCGTTGAACGCGTTAAAAACAAAAAAAACGTCAAAGTCCCCGCCGCCGTCGCTAAAAAACGCGACGAGGAAGACTCCGACGACGAAAACAAACGAACGCAACGGCGCCGCCAAATCGATCCGACAACCTGCGAACGCGACTACTCGACCGACGAAATCGAATTTATGAAGGCGCTCGACGATTACAAACGAGCCAGCGGCCGCATGTTCCCCACTTGCAGCGAAATATTAGAAGTCTTTAAGTCGCTCGGGTACGTCAAAATCGCGCGCGCGAGTTCGCCCGACGACGCGCTCCAACCCAAAAAACAACCGAACCGCGCCGCGACGCCCGCTTTTTTAAACGACGAAGAAAACGACGCGTTCGAATTTAACGTCGCGTCCGTTCACGGCGTCGCTTAACGCTCAAATTCCAATCCGCGCCGCGCTCCGCCGCTTTAAAAAACGCGCTTCGCGAGAAAATTCGCCGCGATCACGACGCCGGATAAAGTATCGAACCGACGCGGACGAGCGTCGCGCCCTCCTCGATCGCGGCTTCAAAGTCGCCGCTCATCCCCATCGAAAGTTCGGTAAACCCCGAAAACTCGGGACATTGCGTTCGACAACGGTCGCGCAACTCGCGAAGCGTCGCGAACTGGCGGCGCGTTTCGCTTTCGGTCGCGGTCAAACCGGCCATCCCCATCAGACCGCGAATCTTCACCCGACGAAACGCCGCCGTTTTCGGCAAAACGTCGAGCAGTTCGTCGGGCTCGAACCCTTGTTTCTCGGCGTCGTCGGAAAGGCGAACTTCGAGAAGCGCCGAAATCGTTTCCGGAAAAATCGGCTCGTCGGCGGAGCGTTTCCCCGACGACGCGCGCTCGCTTTCCTCGCTCAAAATTCGGTCGAGCGCCTCCAACAGTTTTAAGGAGTCGACCGAATGGAGGAGCGAAACGAAGGGCAAAATTCGACGCGCCTTATTCCGTTGGAGCGGACCGATAAAATGCCAACGCAACCGCCCGACGCTTGCGACGTCGTCTTCCGCGCCTTGCGCCGCGTTCGCAACGTCTTCTCCCGAAACGTTTAGCGTCGTCGTCGCGTCGTCCGTCTCCTTCGCCGAAGGCCAAGTTCGCGGGGCAAAATCAAGGGGCGGCGCGCTCGCGTTCCAATACGGCGACGTCGCCCAAAAGTTCGCCTTTTCTAAGAATTTTTGCGGGCGGTTCTCGCCTAAGTCGAACGCGCCCGCCCGCAACAGCCCCGAAACAATCCCGTCGTCCGGCGCCGAATATTTCGACACCGCGACGAGCGTTACGTCGGAACCGCGTCGCCCGGAACGTTGCGCCGCCGCGTCGATTCGCTCGCGAACCCGCTCGACGTTCTCCTTAATTTCCGCTTCGACCGCCTCCCGCGAACTCACCGTCGTCCCTTTCTT
>JAZNJF010000422.1:0-3727 GCA_045577885.1 Thermoguttaceae bacterium
CGACGCGCCTCTTTCGCCCGTCGTCGAAGCGAGCCAAGCCGCCCAACGAGCGCGGTCGATCGACAACCTGAAACGACTCGGGCTCGCGACGCACTTGTTCGCCGACTCGAAACAACCGGTCCCGGGACTCCCGCCCTTCCCGGCGCGTTATTCGGTCGACGCGAACGGCGCCGCGCTTCACAGTTGGCGCGTTTTCCTCTTGCCTTACCTCGGTCAAAACGAGCTTTACCAAAAAATCCGCCTCGACGAGCCTTGGGATAGCGAACACAACCGTCAATTTCACTCGCAAACGCCCGCGATTTTCCGCCGTCCCGGCTCCTCCGACCCCGGCTGCGTTTACGTTTGCGTCGCCGATAAAAACGCCGTCCTCCAACCGGCGAAGGAATCGGGTTCCCAACTCGGAGTCAACTTCGCCGCGATCACCGACGGCGTTTCGAACACCGTTCTTTACGTCGAGAGCGCCAAACCGGTCTGCTGGATGGACCCGAACGCCGACTTGACGCTCGACGAGTTCCTCGCGACCGTCGCCGACGCGCCCGACGCCGTTCCGGTCGTTTTAGGCGACGGACGCGCCGCGCTCCTTCCGAAGTCGCTCGACCGCGACCTTTTGAAGGCTTACGTTACCCGAGGAAGCGGCGAATCGGTTCCCCAACTTCCCCCGCTTCCCAAACTTCGTTAAACGTCGCGTTTCTCTTCCCCTTGCGCCGCCGTCGAGTTCCCGAGCTCGACGGCGTTTTTTGCCGCGCGGCGCCCTTTCCCTCTCGCGACGGCGCGCCGTTCTCCTTTTTTGTTTCTCCGATCGTTAAAATCTCCCCGACGTCGCCGCCGTCGGCCGTCAAAACCGCCCAAAAAGCCAAACCGACAAAACCGATAAAACCGGCAAAACCACCGCAACCGTTTCGACCGTTTTTTTAACGACGTTTTCGCCAAAATCGGTCGAAAAGCGTTGCAATCCGCTCCAACTCGCGTTACAATAAGGAACAAATCGGCGACGCGGCGTTTTTTTTGTTGTTATGCGACGCCGTGTTGTCGATATTAATTATTAATACGCGTCGACCGTCGACGCTTCCCCGCTTTTCCCGTTTTACTTCGCCAAGACAAGAAAGGGTTTCCAATGCGACGCAACCTCCTCGCCGCCCTCGCGACCGTTCTTCTCGGCGCCGCGATTTTCGCCGCTCCGACGCTCGCCCCGTCCGCGTTCGCCCAAGACGCGAAAGAATCGCCCGCCGCGACCGTCGACGCGACCGCCGACGCCGCCAAATTGCGGTCGGTTCGCAACTTGAAGCAACTCGCCCTCGCGGCGCAGAATTTTTACGACCGCCATATGTCGCTCCCGGCGCGTTATTCGGTCGACGCGAACGGCGTCCCGCTCCACAGTTGGCGCGTTTTCCTCCTGCCGTATATCGAGCAAAACGAACTTTACAAGCAAATCCGCCTCGACGAGCCTTGGGACAGCGAATGGAACTCGCAATTTCACTCGAAGGCGCCCGAACTCTTCCGCCGTCCCGGCTCCTCCGACCCCGGCTGCGTTTACTCTTGCGCCGTCGACCAAACCGCCGCGCTTCAACCGGCGAAAGAGCCGGGTTCCCAACTCGGCTTCCGACTCGGCGAGATCCTCGACGGAACGATGAACACGATTCTCTTCGTCGAACGGAAGGAGCCGGTCTGCTGGATGGATCCGAACTCCGACTTGACGCTCGACGAGTTCCTCGCGACCGTCGCCGACGCGCCCGACGCCGTTCCGGCCGTTTTCCTCGACGGTCGCGCCGCGCTCCTTCCGAAGTCGAGCGAACCGTCCGTCTTGAAGGCTTACGTTACCCGAGCGGGCGGCGAAATCGTTCCGCAACCGCCCGTCGCGCCGCCCGTCGCGCCGTCCGACGTCAACGCAAAACTCGCGGTTCAACGTATGCGGTCGGTTCAAAACTTGAAACAGCTCGTCCTCGCGACGCACAACTTCCTCGACTCGAACGGCGGCGCTTTCCCGGCGCGTTGCACGGTCGACGCAAACGGTAAACCGCTGCACAGTTGGCGCGTCCTCCTCTTGCCGTTTATCGACGAAGGGGGACTTTACAAGCAAATCCGCCTCGACGAGCCTTGGGATAGCGAACACAACCGCCAATTTCACTCGAAGGCGCCCGCGATTTTCCGCCGTCCCGGCTCCTCCGACCCCGGTTGCGTTTACTCTTGCGTCGTCGACAAAAGCGCCGCGCTCCAACCGGCGACGAAGCCGGGCGTCATAACCGGCGTCCGCATTGCCTCCTTTACCGACGGCGTCTCGAACACCGTTCTTTACGTCGAGCGAACCCAGCCGGTCTGCTGGATGGACCCGAACGCCGACTTGACGCTCGACGAGTCCCTCGCGACCGTCGCCGAAGGAGCCGTTCAGCGCAACGCGACCGTCGTCGGGATGTGCGACGGCCGCGCTCAAATCCTTAGCCCCGCCGCCAAACCGAAAGTTTTGAAAGGATACGTTACCCGCTCCGGCGACGTCGACCTTCTCCCCTAAAAACTTTCGCCGCTCGCGTCGACCGAGCGACCGCCGCCGTCGAGTTTCCGCGCTCGACGGCGCTCGCCGCTCGCGTCGTTCGCCCGGTTCGCTTTCGCTCGCCTTCTCGCCCTTTTCCCTTCCCGGCGACCTTTCGTTTTCCCGCTTTCCCCGGCGCTTCCGTCGCAACCGGAACAAGTCGCAAAAAGACGCAAGAAATTCGGGAAAAATCGCGATAATTCTTCCGAGACGGTCGAAATTTCTTTGACGTCGCCGCCGCGCCCCGTTATAATTGAGAAAATCGCCGCGCTCCGTCGCCGCGTTTCGCCCGTCGACGGCGCCCGCGTTTTTGCCCGTCGTTCGACCGTCGACGGCGCCCGCGTTTTCGCCCGCCGTTCGACCGACGACGGCGCCCGCGTTTTCGCCCGCCGTCCGCCCGTTCGCCAACCGTTTGATTAAGGAACAACGATGATTTTTTCGCCGCTTTTCTCGCTCCGCCGACGAGCGCGCCTCGCCGTCCGTTCGAGCGTCGCCGTCGTCGCCGCCCTTTTCTCGCTCGTTCTCGGAACGACCGCCTTCGCCGCCGACGCCGCGACCGCGTCGATTTCGCCCTTTATTAATAAGGACTCCCTCGTCGTCGTTCGCGTTAATTTCGACAATATCGACGTCGCTCGGTTCGCCGAAACGCTCGACGGAATCGTCGCGACCGCGCTCAAAGACTTCGGTTACGACGCCGCGTCGGTCGAAAAAATCGCCGCCGAACTCGACAAAACGTTCGCCGCGCTCGTCGAAGACGGTCAAAACGCGCTCGCCGAAGCTCGCCAAACGACGCTTCCGGGCGAAATTTTCTTCGTCGTTCAATCGACGAAAGGCGAAGGCGCCGCGTTCCTGATTCCGGTCGAAACGTTGAGCGACGCCCAACGCGACCAACTGACGGCGACCGCGAAACTCGCCGGGCAAAGCGCCGGATTCGAAGCCGCCGTTTACCAAAAACGTTGGCTCGTCGTCGCGTCCGACCTAAAAGCGTTCGGCCGTTATTACAAAAACTTTAAACCGGGCGAGAATCGCAAAATCGACACGTTTTTCAAACAAAATAGCGGAGCTTTCGTCGCCGGGTATTGCGGCAAACTGCGAATTCGCCCCTTCCTCGACGCGGCGACCGACGGCATGACGCAAGAAATCCTCAACGCCCAATCGCGCGCCGTTCGCGACGCGCTCGAAATCTTCGACACGACGTTCGTC
>JAZNJF010000423.1:0-5383 GCA_045577885.1 Thermoguttaceae bacterium
ACCGCTTGGCCTCCGACTTGTTTTGAGGGATCTGCGGCGTTTGGTAAACGACGGCGTTCGGCTGAACGTTGGGCGGGGCGATTTGGGCGGTTTGCGCAGGTTGGAACGTTTGCGAAGTCGCGACCGTCGGGGCGGCGGCGAACGTTTGCGAGGTCGCGAGGGCGTCTTGCGGGACGGCTTCGACTCGGGCTCGGGCGATTATTCGGATTTGCGGTTGCGTCGGATCGACCGCCGGCGCGGTCGCGACGGGAACGCGGGCGGCGGTCGCCGAAGCGTCGCCGGCGTTGGAGGCGTCGGCGTTGATCGCGGGCGCGGCCGCGACGTTTTGCGGGGCGTCGGCGACCTGCGTCGACGGAGCGTTCGCGGCGCCGAGGTCGATCGCTTTCGCCTTCAAATCGGTCGGCTGTTGGAAGGCTTTTTCGGCGATTTTGCTCGAATCGTTAAGAATCGGCGTTCCGACGTCGACGATGAGCGAGTCGTCGGAACGCGGACATGCGATTTCGAGTTTTTGCGGCAATACGACGCCGGGGGAGTCGAGGTAGACGGAACGTTTGCAACGAATGGAAACGACCGTTTCTCCGCTCG
Organism: Thermoguttaceae bacterium; assembly: GCA_045577885.1. Lineage (GTDB taxonomy): Bacteria > Planctomycetota > Planctomycetia > Pirellulales > Thermoguttaceae > RUG369. Next base: position 586 of record JAZNJF010000423.1, read on the forward strand.
GCCCTTGAACGTCTTGGCGCAAGATCGCGGCGGTTTTCGGTTCGAAATAGATTCGTTTGAGGTAAACGCCGTCCGGGCGCGCCTTCTTTAGCGTTACCAAGAGGGAGCCGTCGCCCTGTTCGGTCGGACCGTCGACAAGTTCCTCCTCTTTCAGCTCGACGACGCCGAACGCTTCCGGGAACCAAGTCGGGTCGAGGGGCAAAACGCGCGCGGCGGCGGAATTTTGGTATTGATCGAGGCGACAAAAATAAAGTTCGTCCGGATTTTGAAAATCGGTCCAAAACCAAAAACGCTCGTCGTTGCAACCGACGTCGACGACGCGACCCATCGTCGGAGCGGAGCCGATAACGCGAAGGTTGCCGGGACGTTCGAACGCGATTTGACATTTGGCCCAACCGGGCGTCGACGCGGCGCCGATCGACGCGTCGGAGGAGAAAATCGTTTCGATTTTCGCGCTGTTGGCGTTGACGGCGGTTTGCAGTTCTTCGAAGGTCGGCGTTTCTCCGACGACTTCCGGAAGTTTAGGTTTCGGCGATAAAACGCATCCGGCGAGGAGCGTCAAAAACGACGACATTAATAATAAGGACAAATTGCGCAAAAACGCGGCGCGTTTCGAGCGTTTCGCGTTGCGATTTTCGACCGACGTCGAAAGGGGGAAACAACGGCGCGAGGAAAGGAAAACGGCGAGTTTAAGCGTCGGCATGTCGAAACGGTTTCCGATAAATTGGATAAAAACGGTATAATAGGAACGTTCGTTAAAATTGGAACGAGCGCTTTTATTTTATCGAACTTGCGCCGCCGTCGCAAGAGGAATTTGAAGGCGTCGAAGCGATTTTTTCGTTTTTTATCGTCGCAACGAAAAAAACGAACGGACGACAAGAAAAAAAGGACTAAAACAACGCGAAAAGGAGTTAACGCGGCGCGTCGTCTTCAAGACTCGGCGCCTTAAAGGAGAGCGGGGACGACTTGGCGGCGGTTTCAAGTTGGGCGTCCGGGTTGCGAATGAGCGCAAGAAGACGCGCTTCGACGTCGGCGATTTCGGTCGCGTTCATTTCGACGACCGGAACGACGTAAGAGGTTTCGCGGCGCGGCGAAAAAAAGACGATCGACGGCGCGGAGTCGGAACGGTTGGAAAGGGCGTCGTCGAGTTCGAGCTCTTCGCGTTCGAACCGCAAAACGCGTCGCCGCGTTAAGAGAAGAGCGAGGACGTAACGGAGCGCCGCTTCGTCCGGGCGGTCGGCGAGCGATTCGAAAAGATCGAGCGCCGCGTCGTTGGGGGCGAGTTTTTCTTTTTTTTCGGCGTTTGCCGGAAGGCGCGACGACCACCAAGCGAGCGCGTTTTCCGGGCGTTGGGTCGAGGCGAACGCTTCGGCGCAAAGGTCGCGACGTTGGATTTCGCCGTTTTCTTCGAAAAGAACGGTGAAAATTTTTTCGCCCGGTTCAAACGGACGGCCGGTCGCGGCGCAAACGCGGGAAGGTTTCGGGGCGTTTTCGGGAGGGAAAGCGGAAATTTGCACGACGCGCTCCAAATGCAAAGGGTTGCGGCGATTGTAACGATTTTAACGGACGTTTGAACGCCGCGTTGATTTTAACGGTTGCGGCGAAACGTTGCAAGAGGGGTCGCGATATTTTAGAAGAAACAGAAAAACGGAAAATTAAGGATAAGCGCGCAAGAGAGGGGGAATAGCGAAAACAGGAAAGGACGGGCGGAGGCGGCGCGTTCGGTTGGAAAGTTTTTTTGAAAAAATATTAAAAAGGGGCTTGCGTTTTGAAGAAACGGGGTTAGAATTAAAACGTTGGTTGGGCGAGACGTTAAAACTTCTCGCTCCTCTTGCGCCGGATTGGCGGAATAGGCAGACGCGATGGATTCAAAATCCATTGCCCGCAAGGGCGTCCCGGTTCGACTCCGGGATCCGGTATAAACCTCGACGAGATTTGGTTTCGTCGAGGTTTTTTCTTTTCTTGCGTTTGGGGCTTGCGTTTGGTCGACGGTCGGCTTGCGACGGCGAGAAAAAGGAGGGGAGAAGGGGGAGAAAAAAAACTCCGCGACGTTGAACGCGGCGAAGGCGGGCTTAGATCGCTTTTAAAAAGAGGCGGGAAGCGAAAAATAAGGGCGGGACGAGCGGATTTTCGTCAAGAAGCGTTTAGGGAAGGCGGAAAACGACGGAAAAGAATAAAAAAATGAAAATTTTTAGAAACGCCCCCTTGCGCTTTTGCTTTTTGGCGGTATGATGTAAGCGTCGTTAATGAAACGACGGTTGTTTGCCGGATTGGCGGAATAGGCAGACGCGATGGATTCAAAATCCATTGCCCGCGAGGGCGTCCCGGTTCGACTCCGGGATCCGGTACTTGACCCCGACGAGACTTTGGGTTTCGTCGGGGTTTTTTTGTCGACTTGTCGAAACGCGAGAACCCGAAAGAGGCGCAAGCCGCGCAAGACGAGAGCGGGGGAAAGGAGCGCAAACAACGGAGAACGCGGCGACGGCAAGGCCGAGACGACGGCGTCGATTTTAACGTTTGACGCGGTTGTAGCGTTTAGGCAAGGCGCGCGTCGAGCGTCGGCGGAGAAAATAAGGGCGGAACGACAAGAAAAGCCCTTCTTTCTTGGGCGCGGGGGTGTTATTTTCGCAAAAATCGATTATAATAGTTTTTGGACGACGCGACGGCGCTTTGAGCGGGCGTAAAATCCGAACGCGCCTAACGACGTCGAACGAGAATAAGCCGAACTTTGCGAATTTTGTAAAAAGAGACCGAAAATGAAAACGCGCGCCGAAGAATTTGCCGGTTTAACCGTCGCGATGATCACTCCTTTTAAAGACGGCGAGGTCGATTTCGACGCGTTGCAAGAGCAAGTCGAATTTCAAATCGCGGCGGGGACGACGGCGATCGCGCCGACCGGAACGACCGGCGAAAGCCCGACGTTGACGCATCAAGAGCAGCGCGACGTGATCGCCGCGACGGTCAAATTCGCCGCCGGGCGGATCAAGGTGATGGCCGGGACGGGCTCGAACTGCACCGCCGAAGCCTTGGAGTTGACGCGTTTCGCCGAAGAAGCGGGCGCCGACGCCGCGCTCGTCGTCGGGCCGTATTATAACAAGCCGATGCAAGAGGGGATGTATCTGCATTTCAAGGCGGTCGCCGAGTCGGTCGGGCTTCCGATTTGCATTTACAACATCCCGGGGCGCACCGGGAAAGCGATCGATACCGAAACGATCATTCGCTTGGCGGAAATTAAGAACGTCGCGATGGTGAAAGAGGCGACCGGCTCGATGGACTCCGCGTCGAAAATCGCCGCCGCGACCGACTTGACGATCCTTTCCGGCGACGACAGCTTGACCTTGCCTTTCATGTCGGTCGGCGCGCGCGGCGTCGTTTCGGTCGTCGGCAACTTCGCCCCGAAAGACGTTTCCGCTCTTTGCGCCGCGGTCGACGCCGGGAACCTTGAAGAAGCGCGACGTTGGCATCAAAAGTTGTTCCCGTTGTGTCGCGACATGCTGTCGCTGGCGACGAATCCGATTCCGGTGAAGGCCGCGATGAAGATGCTCGGTCGCGACTCCGGCGAAATGCGCCTCCCGATGACTCCGCTCGACGCGGCGGCCGAAGCGGCGTTGCGCAAAACGCTCGTCGAATACGGCGTGTTGAGCGCGGACTGACGTTGACGAGAGCGGCGCAAAATTGTTAAAATCGTTAAAACCGACGCGCGGCGATAAGGCGTTCGAAGCGGCGCGTCGGATCTTGCGCAAGCGGCTCTATAGTAATAACGACAAAATCGACGCGTCGAACCGACGGGGCGGGGCGGCGATCGGTCGTTCTTGGCTTGTCGGTTTAGCGTTGGAGCGGTTAGAATAGCGTCGGTTTTAGGTTGAATACGGTAAAATAGGAAAACCGCGTGGAGTTTGCGGCGGTTTGGCGAGCTTTCTTTTGACGGATTGAGAGAAAACGACGGCGATGATTGTTAAAATTACCGGCAAATTGGTCGCTCTTTACGACGAACGCGCGATTATCGAGGCGCCGCCCTTCGAGTACGAAACGCTGATTCCGGAGTTTACCCGCCGGCAACTGCAGAGCGAATTGGGCCAAACGATCTCGCTTCGGACGATCGAGTATCTCGACGGCAACCCGACGCAAGGCCGCTTGGTTCCGCGTCTTATCGGCTTTTTGACCGACGTCGAGCGCGAATTTTTCGAACTTTTCTGCAGCGTCGACGGCGTCGGTTCGAAGAAGGCGTTGCGCGCGATGGTGCGTCCGGTGCGCGAAGTCGCGGCGGCGATCGAAGAACAGGACGTCAAATTTCTTTCCGGGCTTCCGGGGATCGGTCCGGCGACGGCGGAGCGTATCGTCGCGAAGTTGCGGCGCAAGGTTCCGAAGTTCGCGCTGATGGTCGCTCGACCGTCGGAAGGCGGGGCGGGGGGCGCCGAACAGACGCTCGACGTCGTTTCGGAAACGTTCGAAGCGCTCTTGAGTCTCGGACACGGCGAGGCGGACGCGCGCCGTTTGATCGACGGCGTTCTTGAAACGAGCAAGAAAAAGTTTAAGGATTCCGCCGAATTGATTCAGGCGATTTATATGAACAGTCGTTGAAATTTGCGCGACCGTTGAAGTTTGACTTCGGCGCCGACGCGAGGTTCCGGAAGACGCAGAAAACGGAGCGAAGCGGGAGCGTTTGAGCGGCGGACGGCGCAAAACGTATTGCAAAAATCATGAGCGACCTTCGTGAAGAAGCTCCCAAAGCAATCTGTGGAAAAGCCGTTATCGATGCGAAAGACTATAAACCGGATGCAAACATGATTGAATATAC